>NZ_ALVC01000338.1:0-102362 GCF_000293195.2 Sphingomonas sp. LH128 | reverse complement strand
GGGTGCTGCTGCCGATCCTGACGGCACAGAGCCCTATGGCGGGCGATGTAGGCGCCTGGGCGGGGGCGATCTTCTCGCGCGATGTGCGCTTCTTCGGTGCGGGCGTGATCGGCGTGGCGGCGGTGTGGACCTTGCTGCGGATCGCCGGGCCGGTGATCGGCGGCGTGCGTTCGGCGATGGCCGCGAGCCGCGCGCGCCATGCCGGCGAGGCGCTGGCGATCGAGGAACAGGACCTTCCCATCACCGCCGTAGCGCTCGGCGCGCTGGCGATGCTGGTGCCGATCGCGGTGCTGCTGTGGAGCGTCATCGCCGGTGGTCCGCTGGCCGGGAGCGAACTGGTGCTGATCGCGGGCGCGGTCGTCTTCGTCGTCGTCTTCGGCCTGCTGATCGCGGCGGTCTGCGGCTACATGGCGGGCCTGATCGGTGCGTCGAACTCGCCGGTGTCGGGTATCGGTATTCTCTCCGTCGTCGCTGCATCGCTGATGCTGGTCGGCTTGTTCGGGCGCGATTCCGGCGCAGAGACGTCGTCGGCGCTGGTCGCCTATGCGCTGATCGTGACCGGCATCGTCTTCGGCGTCGCGACGATCTCCAACGACAACCTGCAGGACCTCAAGACCGGCCAGCTGGTCGGTGCGACGCCGTGGAAGCAGCAGGTCGCGCTGGTGATCGGCGTGGTGTTCGGATCGCTGGTGATCCCGCCGGTGCTCGATCTGCTCAACACCGCGTTCGGGTTCGCCGGGATGCCGGGCGCGGGGGCGAACGCCTTGCCCGCACCGCAGGCGGCGCTGATCTCGGCGCTGGCCAAGGGCGTGCTGGGCGGCAACCTCAACTGGACGATGATCGGCTGGGGCGCCGCTGCGGGCGTGGCGTTCATCGTGCTCGACGAAGTGCTCGGCAAGGCCGGACGCCTGCGCCTGCCGCCGCTCGCGGTGGGCATCGGCATCTACCTGCCGATGAGCGCGATCCTGCCGGTCGTGATCGGATCGGTCATCGGCAAGGTCTACGACGGCTGGGCGGAGAAGCGCGCCGATCCCGAATTCGCGCTGCGCATGGGTGTGCTGACCGCCACGGGCATGATCGTGGGCGAGAGCCTGTGGGGCGTCGCCTTCGCTGGCATCGTCGCCGCATCGGGCAGCGATGCGCCGCTTGCGCTTGTTGGCGACGGCTTCGAGGTTCCCGCTTTGGTTGGCGGCACCGCGCTGTTCTTCGCGCTGGTGGCGTTCCTCTACGGTCGCACGCGCAAGCTGGTGGGGTGATCGTCGTCCCGGGCTTGACCCGGGACCGCTGGGTGTCTTTAGCTATGCCCTCTGGCGCAGGGGGCTTCGACAAGCTCAGCCTGAGCGGGATTGAGAGCAGGTCTTCAAATCCCGCTCAGGCTGAGCTTGTCGAAGCCCCATCGGTTCAAACCGCCAGCGGTCGAACGGAGAGGCAGACTTGAAGCACATCCCCTGGATCATCCTCGCGATTGTCGGCGCGATCTGCCTTTCGGTGCTGGCCGTGTCGCGCGGGGAGGCGGTCAATGCGCTGTGGATCGTGGTCGCGGCGGTGAGCTGCTTCCTCGTCGCCTATCGCTACTATGCGCTGTATATTGCGCAGCATGTGATGCGGCTGGATCCGAACCGCGCGACCCCGGCGCTCACCCGCGCCGACGGGCTGGACTACGTCGCCACCGACCGGCGCGTGCTGTTCGGACACCACTTCGCGGCGATCGCGGGGGCGGGGCCGCTGGTAGGGCCGGTGCTTGCGGCGCAGATGGGCTATCTGCCGGGCACCTTGTGGATCATCTTCGGCGTCGTGCTGGCAGGCGCGGTGCAGGACTTCATGGTCCTGTTCATCTCGATGCGGCGGGACGGCAAGTCGCTGGGCGAACTCGTGCGCATGGAAATGGGCGCGGTTGCGGGGACCATCGCGCTGGCAGGCGCCTTCCTCATCATGGTCATCATCCTGGCAGTGCTCGCGCTGATCGTCGTGCGCGCGCTGGCGGAGAGCCCCTGGGGCATGTTCACCGTCGCCGCGACGATCCCGCTGGCGCTGGCGATGGGCATCTACACCCGCTGGATCAGGCCGGGGCGCATCGGCGAAGTCTCCGTGCTGGGCTTCGTCGGCCTGATCGCGGCGATCGTGTTCGGCCAGAACGTCGCGGCTTCCGAGATCTGGGGGCCGCTGTTCACCTTCACCCCGCAGACCTTGTGCTGGATTCTGATCGGCTACGGCGCGCTGGCCTCGCTGCTGCCGGTGTGGCTGCTGCTGGCGCCGCGTGATTATCTTTCGACCTTCCTCAAGATCGGGGCGATCACCGCGCTGGCCGTGGGCATCGTCGTCATGGCGCCGCCGCTGCGCATGCCCGCGCTGACGCAGTTCGTCGGTGGCGGCGGTCCGGCGTGGTCGGGCGCGCTGTTCCCGTTCTTGTTCATCACCATCGCCTGCGGAGCGGTGTCCGGCTTCCACGCGCTCATCGCCAGCGGCACCACGCCCAAGCTCATCGGCAGCGAGACCGACGCGCCGTTCATCGGTTACGGCGCGATGCTGATGGAGGCGTTCGTGGCGATCATGGCCCTCGTCGGCGCCTCGATCCTCGATCCGGGCATCTACTTCGCGATGAACAGCCCCGCCGCCGTGCTGGGCACCGACCCTGTGAGCGCCGCCCATGCGGTGACCGCGATGGGCTTCCCGGTCTCGGCCGACCTTCTGGTCCAGACCGCGCGCGACGTGGGCGAGCACACCATCGTATCACGCACCGGCGGCGCGCCGACGCTGGCGGTGGCGATGGCGGAGATCTTCAGCCATGTCGCGGGCGGCACGGCGATGAAGGCGTTCTGGTATCACTTCGCGATCCTGTTCGAGGCGCTGTTCATCCTCACCGCCGTCGATGCGGGCACGCGCGCCGGGCGCTTCATGCTGCAGGACCTGATCGGCCTTGCGCTGCCCTCGTTCCGGGCGGGGACTTCGTGGCTGCCGGGCGTGGTGGCGACGGCGCTGTGCGTGCTGAGCTGGGGGTTCTTCCTGTATCAAGGCGTCACCGATCCGCTGGGCGGGGTGAACACGCTGTGGCCGGTGTTCGGCATCTCCAACCAGATGCTCGCCGCCGTGGCGCTGATGCTGGCGACGACCGTGCTGTTCCGCATGAAGCAGCAGCGCTATGCCTGGGTGACGGTGATCCCGACCGTGTGGCTGCTGATCTGCACGCTCAGCGCCGGTTCGCTCAAGCTGCTGTCGAGCGATCCGACAGTCGGTTTCCTCGCCCACGCGGCGAAGTTCGGCGCGGCTGTAGAGGCTGGCACGGTGCTGGCTCCGGCCAAGTCGATGGAGCAGATGCAGGCCATCGTCTTCAACGACCGCGTCGATGCGGGGCTTTGCGCGGTGTTCCTCGCGGTGGTGGTGTCGCTGCTGTTCTTCACCGTGCGGACGTGCATGGCGGCCCTGCGTGAGGATCGGCCGACGGTGAACGAGAGCCCCGTGCAGATGGTCCCAGCGGAATGAGAATGCTGCGCCAGATGCTGCGCCTCATGGTAGGGCAGCCGCCTTACGAGGCTTACCTCGCTCACATGGTACGCGCGCATCCTGACGCTACGCCGATGACCCGCGTGGAGTTCTTCCGCAACCGGGAGCAGGCGCGCTTTGGCGGCGCGGGCGGGGGCAAGTGCTGCTAGCCAGCTTCGTCATTGCGAGCGAAGCGAAGCAATCCAGGGCAGCGTAAACCGCCCTGGATTGCTTCGCTTCGCTCGCAATGACGGAAATGGTGAGTCTAAGGCCGCATCACCCAGCCGCCGTCGATGTGGATCGTCTGCCCGGTGATCCACCGCCCGGCGTCCGAGCACAGCAGCAGCGCGGTGCCGACCAGTTCGTCCGGCTCCCCGCGCGAACGCAGCGCGCAGGTCATGTCGAGGAACTGGATGAACGGGGAATCGTCCGGCACCAGCAGCTTGCCCGCGTCCGACTTGACGTTGCCCGGCGCGATGGCGTTGCAAGTGATGCCGTCCTTGCCGAGTTGCTTGGCCAGTGTCGTCGTCAGCCCCACCAGCGCCAGCTTGGAGATGCCGTAGAGCCCGATCGCCGGAAACGCCCCGCCGCTGGTCTGGTTGACGATCCGCCCGCCGCCGCGCGCCCGCATCGAGGGGATCACCGCCCGCGCGCAGAGCAACGCGCCGTTGAGGTTCACCGCGAAGGCGCGGTTCCACGCCTCCAGGCTGACCGTCTCGCAATTGTCGTAGCTGATATCGACCATCAGCGCGGCATTGTTGACGAGGATGTCGATCCCGCCGAACGCCGCGCTCGCCGCCGCGCCCATCGCCAGTGTGGAGGCTTCGTCCGCCACGTCCACGCGCACGCCGATCGCCCGGCCGCCCGCCGCGACGATCTCCTGCGCGACGGCTTCGGCACCTTCGCCGTTAAGGTCGGCCACGACCACTGCCGCACCCGCTTCGGCCAGCCCGAGCGCATAGGCGCGCCCGATGGAATTGCCGCGTCCGCCCGCGCCGGTGACCACCGCCACTTTGCTGTCCAGGCGGAACTGATCGAGGGAAAATTTCATCGTATGGTCCTTCAGCCTGCGGTGATGCCCGCGTCGATGGAGAGGCACGCGCCATGGAAACCGCGCCCGGCGTCCGAGGCGAGGAGGACGATCATGTCCGCCACGTCCTCCACTTCGACGAGCCCGCGCATCCCCGAGAAGCGCTTGAGCAGTTCGAAGTCGCAGCCTTCCGGCGGCACGTAGTTCGCCGCGATGCCGGTCATCATGCCGCCGGGGGCGACGGCGTTGATGCGGATCGGTTGCTTCTGGAACTCCATCGCCAGCGCCTTGGTCATGCCGACGAGGCCCCACTTGCTCGCGCAATAAGCCGCGGCATAAGCCTCGCCGATGTAGGAGGCGCAGGAGGCGACGTTGACGATCGCACCCTTCGTTTCCAGCAAGTGCGGGATCGCCGCCTGCGAGAGGAAGAACGGCGCGTTGAGGTTGACGTCGATGGTCCGCTCGTACCGCTCGCGCGGCATCTCGGGCGTGTTGGCGAGGTATATCAGCCCGGCGACATTGCACAGCGCGTCGAGCCGCCCGAAGGCCGCGACCGCGTTCGCGACGGCGGCGTGGCAGGCGGCGGGGTCGGAAAGATCGGCGACTTCGCTGCGCGCCTCGGCCCCGCACAATGCGGCCGTTTCGGCGAGGCCCACAGCATCGACGTCGACCAGCCACAGCTTCGCACCTTCCGCGCTCAGTTTCAGCGCGGTCGCGCGGCCGAGGCCGGAAGCGGCGCCGGTCACCAGCGCGACTTTGCCGGTCAGATTGAGGTTCTCGAAAATCATGGTGACTCTCCGGTGGCGCCCGCGGCGTCGAGGAACGGCATCGCCGCCAGCGCGAGCGGGTTGCCCGGATGGGCAATCGCGCCGAGCAGGCTTACGTCCTTGAACAGCAGGCTCCCGCCGTGCGCGAAGGCGGGCGGGGCGGGCAGGCGGGCGTAGACCTCGAAGCCGAAGCTGCGCCCGCTCGACGCCTGGATGAGGTCGGCGAGCGCCGCGCGGTCCACGCCCAGCCCCTCGGCGATGGCGAGCGCGCTATGGGCGAGGCCCATGTTGGCAGCGAGCAGGGCGTTGTTGACGATCTTGGCCCGCTGCCCGGCGCCGGCCGGGCCGAGCAGCACGATCTTCGCGCCGAACGTCCGCAGCAAGGGGAGCGCCCTGGCGAAAGCTTCTTCGCTGCCGCCACACATCACGGTGAGGGTGCCTGCCTCGGCCGCCGGGCTGCCGCCGCTGACGGGGGCGTCGAGCAGCAGTACCCCGCGCTTCGCGGCCTGCGCGGCGAGCGCTTCGCAAGTCTGCGGCAGGATCGTCGAGTGGATCGCCAGCACGCTGCCGGAGCGCATGGCTGGCAGCAGCTGGTCGCAGACTTGCACCACGTCCGCGTCGTTGACCACGCAGATGCCGACATGATCGCAGGCCGCGCCGAGGTCCGCCACCGATGCCGCAGCCTTCGCGCCCTTTGCGGCGAACGGGGCGAGCGCCTCGGGCCGCCGGGCCCAGACGATCAGGGCATTGCCCGTCATCATCCGCATGGCGATCGGCGCGCCTTGCGAGCCGAGGCCGATGAAACCCACGTCAGCCATTCCAGGGGAGTCCTTTCTCCACTTTGGCGATCATCTCGATCACCACGGCGTTGATGCGCGAGGCCTTGGGCCAGCCCGCGTGGGTGCCGTACTGGAGGACGAACTCCAGCATTTCCTCGGGCTGGCAGTTGCCGCTCGCCATCGCGGCGTGGATGTGGCTGCGGATCGGGATATCGGCGCCGGATTCGCAGACGCCGACGAGGGTGATCCACCGCCGCGAGGGTTCGTCGAGGCCGCGCCGCCGCCACATCTCGCCGAAGACGAAGTTGTTGATGCCGACCAGATAGGGCGAGTTCGGCGGGCCGGGCGGGAAGGTCATGACCTTCGCGAATTCGGCATGGCCCTGGTCGTTGCGCTCCTGCGCGTCCCAGGGTTCGGCGCGGATCGGCGGCACTTCGGCGGGCGGCAGACCCAGCGCTTCGGCCACGCGGGTGACGGCCCGGTCGAGCCTGCCGCCGTTGCCCCAGCCCGAATAGACCGCGAGGTGGAGCGCCGCCTCGCGCAGTTCGGCGAGGGTCAGCGCGCCGGTGGCGAGCGCACCGCGCACGAAATCCTCGACCTGCCCGTCGGCCAGCCCGCAAGTCGCGGCCGAGGTCATGGCGACGAGGAAGCGGGCGCGGCGGGGCAGGCCGGGCCGGGTCCAGACCTCGGCGAAGACGAAGTCGCGCCAAGATTCCTCCAGCAGCGTGGTCGGGGCGGGGGCTTCGCGTCCGGTGACTTCGGCCTGGGCGGCGAGGCCGGCGGTGCTGCGCGCGGCGGGATCGAGCAGGGTCACTGGAGGTTGATCCACACGTTGCGCACCTGCTGGAATTCGCGCAGGCCCTCGATCCCGCCGAGGCGGCCGTGGCCGGAATGCTTCATGCCGCCGAACGGCACGCAGGGCGTCATCGCCTCGCCCGAGCCGTTGACCTGCACCTGTCCGGCCATCATCTGCCCGGCGACACGGTGCGCGCGGGCGAGGTCGGTGGTGTGGACATAGGCGCCGAGGCCGTAGTCGGTGTCGTTGGCCAGCGCGATCGCCTCCTCCTCGCTGTCGAACGGCGTGACGACGATGACCGGGCCGAACACTTCTGTGCGGGCGATCTCGCTGCCGTGTGCCACGTCGGCAAGCACGGTGACCGGGTAGAATGCGCCGCCCGCGTGATCACCGCCCATGCGCGCACCGCCGCAGACCACGCGCGCGCCCTCTGCGGTGCCGCGCGTCACCATGCCATGGATACGGTCCAGCGCGGCCTCGGAGATCACCGGGCCCATGATCGTGTCCATGGCGAAGGGATCGCCGACTTTCACATGGGCGGCCATGGCCTTGAGCATCTCGACGTAGGGTTCGTAGATCGCGCGCTCGACCAGCAGGCGGGTGCCGTTGACGCAGCCCTGTCCATTGGCGCTGACGGCGCCGGAAAGTCCGCGCTTGGCGGCGGCTTGCAGGTTCGTGTCGGCGAAGACCAGCACCGCCGACTTGCCGCCCAGTTCCAGCCCTACCGGCTTGAGCGATCGCGCGGCGCTGGCGAGGATTGTCTTCGCTGTCGCGCCGCTGCCGATGAACTCGATCTTGTCGATGCCGGGGTGCTCGACCATCGCCGCGCCGACGTCCGTGCCGCCGGTCACGAGGTTGACGACGCCCGGCGGAAAGCCCGCCTGCCGGATCAGTTCGACCAGTTTCATGATCGACCACGGCGCGGTTTCGGGCGCCTTCAGCACAATGCAGTTCCCGGCGGCCAGCGCCGGAGCCATCACCATCGTCGCCGCGAACAGAGGGCCGTTCCAGGGGACGATCACGCCGATGGTGCCGTAAGGTTCATAGGCTACGTAGTCATGCGCCGGGCCGCCCCATGTCGGCACGGTGCGGCCTTCCAGCTTGTCCGCCCAGCCGCCGAAGTAGCGGAACTTCTGCGCCGCATCCGCGCTCATGTGCGGGCCTGCGAGGAGGATCGAGCCGTTTTCCGCGCTCAGCAGCGGGGACATTTCCGCCGCGCGCTCCTCGATCACCGAAGCGAGGCGCAGCATCAGGTCGCGGCGCTTGTCGCCCGGCATCGCGCGCCATGCGGGCTGCGCGGCGCGGGCGGCGGCGACGGCGCGGTCGACGTCGTCGGCGCTCGCCAGGCGGATCTCGCGGGTGACTTCGCCGCTGGCGGGATAGACGTGGGCGAACGTCTCGCCGGTGCCGGCGGCCTCGGCGCTGTCGCCGATCAGGTGCGCGAATTCGGGCAGGGATACGTCAGGCAGGCGGAAGCCCATGGCTTTGCTCTCCTCTCCATCGGCGACTACGCACCGTTTGATGGAGAGGAGGCTATCGGGGTAAAAATAAGCGGTCAATTGACTTGAATTGTGCGATTATCCCAAGATAAGCAGCGTAAATTCCATATTATATGCCTATTATCTAGAAGGCCATGTCGGGGAAGAAAGCCAGCCTGATCGTCCGTACCACCGCGATCCTGCGGGAGAAGATCTACGCCGTGCCCGAGGGGGAGCGGATCGGTTCGCTGCATGAACTGGCGCGCTCGCTGGAGGTGGGGATCGTCACCCTGCAGCAGGTCGCGCGGGTGCTGGAGCATGAAGGGCTGCTCGAAGTTCGGCGCGGTCCGGGCGGCGGCTATTACGGCGCGCGGCCCGATGCGGCGGCGCTGGAGCGGGGGCTGCATGCTTACATGCGGATGAACCCGGCGTCCTACGAGGAGGCGCTGGACATGACCTCGCTGCTGTTCAACGAGCTGGCGAATGCCGCCGCGCGCTGCACCGACGCGGGCTTGCGGGCCCGGCTGGCGACGCTGGCGGAGACGCTTCCCGGCTGCACGACGATGGCGGACAGCGGGCGCTTCGAGATGGAGTTCCAGGAACTGCTGTTTCGCATGGTCCGCCGCCCGCTGTTCGAGATGCTGACGCGGGTGACGCTGCATTATTCCACCGCGCATACGGCCCCGGACCTCAAGGTCTTCGACGACGACGGCGCGGCATGGCGCGAGGGGCGCGGGCGGATCATCGCCGCGATCCTCGCCAACGATGCGGACCTCACGCGGTTCGAGGCCAACCGGCAGAACCGCGCGGTGGTGCGGGCCTATCTGGAGGCGAAGCCGCCGGTCAGAACCGGAAGCTGAGCCAGCCCGCGAGGAAATCCGAACTCTTGTACCCCGCGTCGGTCAGTGCCGCGCCGGCCTTCAGGTGCTCGTAGCGGCCGGTGAACGACAGGCGCGGCGTGATCGTCCACACCGCCTGCAGCCGCGCCAGTTCCGCGATCTTGCGCGCGGTGCCGTTCTGGGTGCCCGCGAAGGGCTGGCCGTTGGCGCGGTACACCGCGTCGTGGACATTGTCGCGTCAGGCGAACTCGTACTCCGCCAGCACGCGCACGTCCTTGACCGGCGAGAAGCTGACGTTCGGCGTCACCGCGCGCAAGTTCGAGGGCGTCAGGTAGAGCTGGTAGCTGTAGTAGATGTTGTTGCCGAAGGGCGAATAGGCGTTGCGCAGCTTGCCGTTCCCATATCCGCCGCCGCCGCTGGCATAGTCGAAGTGGACGCCGACGCGCGGTGCCGTCTTGCTCTTGCCCAGCCTGTAGGTCTGCGCGATGAACGCCTGCCAGGCGGAGATGTCCTGCGTCATGTAGTATCCCCACTGGCGGTTCACCGACCAGTCGAGGTTCACGCGGCCCACGTCTCCGCGCAACCACCCGCCCAGATACCAGCGCGTCGCCGGGCCGATCCGCCCGCCCCAGGCGCCGACGTCGTTGTGGCGCCGCCACGGGAAGGTGTCGAAGGCGAGGTTCGAATTGCCGAGGAACGTCCTGGGCAGCATCACCCCGACGGTGGCGCCGGAGAAGCGGCGCGCCGGATCGTCGACGTCGTCGCCGGTGCCGAGGTCGCCATAGGCCGTCGGGCGGAAGTCGAAGGCGCCGAAGCGCAGCTTCGATCCGCGCGCGTAGAAGCGCCAGCCGTTCATGGTGTAGCGGATCGTGTTGTTGTCACGCTGCGAGGCGAGCAGGTTGGGGCCGTCGGTGAATTCCTGGCGGCCGTAGCGCACGCCGACGTCGAATTCGCCGATGTCGGTGCGGGCTTCGACGAAGGACTGCTGGATCACCACGTCGTTGCGCAGCGTCGCGGCGGGCACGCCGAGGTTGCGGCCGGAGATGCCGCCGTGGGCGATCTCGCCGTAGAAGCGCAAGTGGGTGCCGATGTGGAGGTCGGCGCCGCCGACCACCCGGTTGATGTCCTGGCGCTGGGCCTCGGCCTCGCGCAAGTTGGGGTTGGTGGTCTGGTTGACACGGAGGCGCAGTTCGCCGGACAGGGTCAGGTAGATATCGCCGTCGTCGTCGAGCGGGATGTACTTGAGCCGGTCGAGCGGGTCGTCGCGCTTGGCGGGATCGGCCTTCTCGGTCCAGTCCTCGGCCCAGCGGGAGAGGGCGTAGCCATTGGTGACCGCGCCGTCGCCGTTGTGGGCCTGGGGGTAGGCGGCGTCCTGCGCGCGCGCCATTCCGGCAGGCGTGAGCAGGGCGAGCGAAAGGGTGGCGGCGCGCAGCCGCGAAACAACAGTGCCCATGGGGCGACCTCTCCGTAATTCTTGTTTTTGTGTGCTTGCTTATTCGGCCGGGGCGAGTGCCGGCCCGGTGGTCGATTCAGGCAGGGCATGCCCGGAGAGCGCCGCGTTGAGGCGGGCGTAGTCGAGCTTGCCCTCCCAGCGCGACACCACCACGGTCGCCACCGCATTGCCGACGAAGTTGGTCAGGCTGCGGCATTCCGACATGAAGCGGTCCACGCCCAGGATCAGCGCCATGCCCGCGACCGGCACGTCCGGCACGATCGAAAGCGTGGCGGCCAGCGTGATGAAGCCCGCCCCGGTGACGCCCGCAGCGCCCTTGGACGAGAGCATGGCTACGCCCAGCAGCAGCAGTTGCTGGCCCAGCGTCAGATCGACGTTGCAGGCCTGCGCGATGAACAGCGCCGCCAGCGTCATGTAGATATTGGTGCCGTCGAGGTTGAACGAGTAGCCAGTGGGAACGACGAGGCTGACGACGGCCTTGGGGCAGCCGGCGCGCTCCATCTTCTCGATAAGGGCGGGCAGGGCGCTTTCCGAGGATGAGGTGCCCAGCACCAGCAGCAGTTCGGCCTTGAGGTAGGCGATCAGCTTGAGGATCGAGAAGCCGCACAGCTTCGCCACCGCGCCGAGCACGACGACCACGAACAGGATCGAGGTGAGGTAGAACGTCGCCACCAGCTGCGCGAGGTTGGCAAGACTGCCGACGCCGTACTTGCCGATGGTGAAGGCCATGGCGCCGAACGCACCGATCGGGGCGAGCTTCATCACGATGGCGACGAGCTTGAACACCACCATCGAGATGTCGTCGAGGAGCGAAAGCACCTTGTCGCCGCGTTCCCCGATGGCGGCCAGCGAGCAGCCGAACAGGATCGCGACGACCAGCACCTGCAGGATGTTCTCCTGCGCCAGTGCGGAGACCAGCGTGTCCGGGATCATCGCATTGAGGAAGCCGAGCAGCGAGGTCTCGTGCGCCTTTTCGGCGTACTGGGCGACCTTGCCGGCGTCGAGCGTGGCGGGATCGATGTTGAAGCCCGCGCCCGGCCGCACGACGTTGGCGACGGTCATGCCGACGATCAGCGCTAACGTGGAAAAGAACAGGAAGTAGGCGAAGGCTTTCGCCGCCACGCGCCCGACTGAGCCGAGATCGCGCATCCCGGCAATGCCGGTGACGATGGTGAGGAAGATGACCGGAGCGATCACCATCTTCACCAGCTTGATGAACATGTCGCCCACCGGCTTCAGCGATTCGCCGACCGCCGGGTAGAAATGGCCCACCAGTACGCCCGCAGTGATCGCGGCTAGAACCTGGACGTAAAGGTGCGTGTACCAGCGCTTCGCAGCGACGGGCTGAATGTGCGACGGATCATACTGCATATGTCAAAAGCCTTCGTCATCCTCGGGACGCCGACGACACCCCGGGGGTGACGCTCGTGCCTAGGGTCAAAATGCCGCCCGTTTCATTGCGCGCAAAGACAAATTGCATTTTTGTAAATATCTTTAATATCAATGATATGAGGGTTATGTTGTTCACACCATGTCTGAAAATCTGCCCTCCTCATAACTGGATAGTGCAGAAACTTGCACATGAGGCCCTGTTGGCTTAGGCGGATTCGTGTGGTTCGATCGCGTTATCTCTGGTGGCTGGCGGCGGCGCTGGCTTGCGCTGCTGCGGTGGCATTCCTGACCGGACTTGCGGTGAGGCAGGCCGCGACCGCCCGTTTCGCGGCGCAGGCAGCCATCGACGCCCGGCTGCGGCAGGCACTGCTGGCAAGTGAGATCGCCCGGTTCCGGCTTCTTCCGCTTGCGCTGGCAGACGACCGCGATCTTGTCGCACTCGTCGCGGGCAGGCCGGGCGCCGAAGCGGTGATGAACGCCAAGCTGGAGAGACTGTCGCGCGATCTTGGCTCGCCCATCATCTACATCATTCGCAAGGACGGCCTGACCCTGGCCGCGAGCAACTGGCGCGATCCGCGCAGTTTCCTGGGCAAGGACTACAGTTTTCGTCCGTATTTCCGGGCGGCATTGCGCAGCGGGCTCGGTGAGCAGTTCGCGCTCGGTACGGTCAGTCATCGGCCCGGTCTGTTCTTTGCACGGCGGGCGGCGGGGGGCAGCGTCGTCGTGATGAAGATGGAGTTCGACCGCGTCGAGGCACAATGGCGCGAGGCGAACGGGGTTACTTTCGTCACCGATCCCAATGGAGTGATTTTGGTCACCAGTCGTCGTAACTGGCGTTACGCCGCGACGCGGCCGCTCCCGTCCGAACGCAGCCTGCGCGAACGCAAGCTCATCGGCGTCGGGAACCTTGGCCCAGTGCCTTTTCGCGAACATGACGGTGGACGCATTACCCTTCTGAGGGAGAAGGGCGACCATCTGCTCACTACCACGGCGGCGGATGCGCTGGGTTGGCGTGTCAATCTGGCGTTGCCGCTGCAAGGCGCGGTGGATGCCGTCGTGCGCGCCGCGCAGATCGGCGCGGCGCTGCTGACGTTGGCATTGTTCGCCTTCGCGGCCTTTGTGCGGGAGCGAAGCCGTCGCCGACGCGAGCACACCGCCCAGCTCGAAGCTGCAGTCGCCGAGCGCACCATCGACCTGCGCCGGGAGATCGAGGATCGCGCCGCCGCCGAGGCTCACGCGGCGCAACTGCGCGAAGGGTTGCGGCAGGCCAACCGCCTTGCCACGCTCGGGCAGGTGACGGCGAGCGTCGCGCACGAGACGGCGCAACCCGTCGCCGCGATCCGCAACTATGCGTCCACCTCGCGGCAATTGCTGGACATGGGTGCCGAGGATGCCGTCCGCGATAATCTCTCGGCAATCGACCGTCTGGCCGAGCGTATCGGAGCAGTCACTGCCGAACTGCGCGGCTTTGCGCGCAAAGGTAGCCGTGCTGGAGGCCCGATCCCGCTGGCTGAGGTGGTCGAAGGCGCCTGCCTGCTCCTCAAGGAGCGTCTGTCGCGCGTCGTTTTCGTGGTTCCCGAGGTGCCGCCCGGCCTGTTCGTGTTCGGCGGGCACGTCCGGCTGGAGCAAGTGCTCGTCAACATCCTGCAGAACGCGCTTGAGGCTCTGGAAGGACGCGCCGACGCCCGGATCGAGCTTGCACTGGATGCAGGAGCGGAAAAGGTGCGGATGACCATACGCGACAACGGCCCGGGCATCGCAGCGGAGGTCGCCGACCGCCTGTTCACGCCCTTCGCCACCAGTCGGCCGACCGGATTGGGGCTTGGCCTCGTCATCTCGAAGGACATCGTCGAGGACTTCGGCGGCACCCTGCAACTGGAGCCCTCCGACTACGGGGCATGTTTCGCGATCGTGCTCAGGCGCGCGCCATGAACGACCGCGCACCGGGACAGGCGAGGCGCGTGGCGCTTGTCGAGGACGATGCGGATCTGCGTATCTCGACGGCGCAGGTGTTGTCGCTGGCGGGCTTCGTCGTCGAGAGCTTTGCCGCTGCGCCACCCGCGCTGGAGGCCATCGACACCGATTGGCCGGGGATCGTCGTGTCGGACGTCCGTATGCCCCATATGTCGGGGACCGAACTGTTTCGAGCGCTGCACGAGCGTGATCCGGACCTGCCGGTCATCCTCTTCACCGGGCATGGCGACGTGGCGATGGCGGTGGATGCGCTCAAGGCGGGGGCATGGGACTTCCTGACCAAGCCTTTCGATCCGCAGGCGCTGGTCGCGGCGGCCGATCGGGCGGCGACTGCGCGGGGATTGGCGCTTGATAACCGGCGGTTGCGCGCGGCGGCGCAGGGGGATGCTGCTTCGGGGCTGATCGGCGAGTCCGCTGCCATACGCCGCCTGCGCGAAATGATCCCGACCCTCGCCAATGCCGATATCGACCTGTTCATCGAGGGGGAGACGGGAACCGGCAAGGAACTGCTGGCGCGCCTCATCCACCGCGCAGGCAAGCGTTCGCGCCAGCGCTTCATGGCTGTCGCCTGCGGCGCGCTGCCCGAGGCGCTGGAGGATGAACTCTTCGCGCCGATGGGGGAGGCAAGCATCGCCTCGGTCGTGCGGGGCACGCTGTTCCTCGACGATATCGACCAGGCTTCGCGGCGCCTGCAGGCGCGACTGACCCCGCTTGTCGAGGAGCGGGTGCTGCGCAGTCCCGGCGCGCGCGAGCCGCTGCCGCTGGACTTGCGGGTGATCGCGACGGGCGGGACGGACGAAGGCGACTTGTCCGAGAAGATCACGCCGGGCCTGTTCTATCGCCTTGCCGCGTTGCGCCTGCGGATGCCGCCCTTGCGTGAGAGGCGGGAGGACGTACCGGCGTTGTTCGCCCACCTCGCAGGAGCCGCCGCGACCCGGCTGCGGCTGCCCTTGCCGATGATGACCGGCGCCGTGCGGCACCATCTTTCTAGCCATGACTGGCCCGGCAACGTCCGCGAACTGGCCCATTTCGCCGAGCGCTTCGTGCTGGGGTTGGAGGATGCCGCGCCCGAGCCTGCAAGCGTTCCTGCCGGTGACACGCTGCCGCAGCGCCTAGATGCGTTCGAGCGCGATACCATCGTCGCGGCCGTGCTGGGTACGAAGGGAGAGATCGGCGCGGCGATCAAGCGGCTCGGCATCCCGCGCAAGACCTTCTACTACAAGGTTCACAAGCACGGGATCGACCTGGCGACGCTGCGCAAGGGCGGGCGCTGACGGGTTCGTCCGGACCGGCAGGCCGGTTCACGGGGCACTCCACCGCGCAATTGTTGCAGGGTGACAGGGACGCTGCGACCTTCTGAAATGCGTGGGCAAACCGATGGGGCCAAGGATCGGGTAGCCGAAGCCTGCAATGGAGGACGCCATGCTCCAAGGAGCGATCGAGCGGCTTGCCGACCCCGCGGTGCCGCAAAAACTTTGCTTTTTCTTCAACGCGCAGTTGCACCACGTCCTGCACGCGATGCCGCTTGCTATAGAACTTGCCCGTGATCCGCGCTTTGCGGTGGACGTCGTTGCGATGACGCACGATCATATCGCGATGGCGCGCGACATAGCGCGGCGGCATGGGGCTTCGACGATCCGCTTCGTGCAGGTCGAAGGGCCGATGCTCTCTGCCTTCACGCGACTGGCGGGTTCCGCTACGCCGCCCAAGCTGGTCGCGCTCGCCGCCGCGCGGGGGCGGCTTGCCGAATATGATGCGATCGTGGTGCCCGAGCGCACTTCGCTGCTGCTGCGGCATGCCGGATTGAAGCGCACCTGCTTCATCCACACCTGCCACGGAGCCGGTGACAGGGCGGTGGGCTACGACCGCCGCATCCGCCAGTTCGACTTCGTTCTTCTGGCCGGTGACAAGCAGCGTCGCCGCATGCTGGACAAGGGCCTCATTCGAGAGGGCCACTATGCCGTCGTCGGCTACGGCAAGTTCGACCTGACCCGGGATCGCGCGCCTGCGCGGCTGTTTCCGCAGGATCGGCCGGTGGTGCTGTACAACCCGCATTTTTCCCCGAAGCTGTCGTCATGGCCGGGCATGGGTCTCGACGTCGTGCGCCAGTTCGCCGAGGACGGGCGCTTCAACCTGATCGTGGCGCCGCATATCCGGATGTATGACGGTCGCCGTCGCCGCGAACGGATGGAACGCCGGTTGGAGGAATTCTCCCGTCTGCCGCACGTCCATATCGATCTCGGCAGTGCGGCGAGCGTCGATATGAGTTATACCCGGATGGCCGCGGTTTATCTGGGTGACGTCAGCAGCCAGATCTACGAATTCGTCGTGCGGCCGCGTCCCTGTCTGTTTCTCAACGCGCATGGTGCCAATTGGCAGGGCAATCCGAGCTATCGGCACTGGCATTACGGCCCCGTTCACGAAGACGCGGATCATATCGTTGAAAAAGTCGCCCATGCCATCGCCTCGCACGGCGCTTATGCCGCAGTCCAGCAGAAGGGGATCGAGGATACTTTCGACCGCGAGGGGCGCAGTGCATCGGAGCGGGCGGGACGGGCGGTCGCGGATTACCTGACCTCACGTCTCAGACACGGGACCATGCCGCGGACGACGTCGTTCGGCTTTGGTCGCGGGAGTGCGCTCGCCCATGAATGATGCTGCTGCCATATGGCTCGTCGCGCGGGTGCACGCGCCGGACGAAGGCGGGGTGCAGACGTACGTTGCACAGGTTGCGCGCGCCTATGCGCGCGGTGGGCGACGGGTCACCGTTTTCGCCAAGTCTTCGGCAGGGCCGCGCCGGATAACGGAGGATGACATCACTCTTGTCGATGTCGGCCCGGGTGCGCAAATGATGGTCTATCTACGGCTCGCAATAGCCATGATACGCGCATGGATGGCCGGGGGGCGCCCTTGTGTGATCCATGCCTGCACATGGCGCGCGGCGATACCGGCCCTCCTGTTTCCGCGCCCGCTTATCGTCACCGTGCACGGGCGAGAAGTCGGCCGCCCCTCGAAAGGAGCATTCCGGTTGATGCGTGCAGTGCTGGCGCGCACGACGCGGATCATTGCGGTCAGCGACGCCACGCGCCGCCTGTTGCTCGCTCGTGCGCCGGACCTTGCCGCTCGATGCGCTATTGCCTGGAATGGCGTGGTCCTGCCGGTAGATGAGAGGCAGGAGCCCGCCAATGCCCGGCCGCGCGTCATGACGGTGTGCCGTCTGGTCTCTCGCAAGAATGTGCCCGCCGCCGTGCATGCGGTTGCCAACTGCCGGAACGAAGGCGTGGCGCTCGATTACGCGGTGATCGGTCGCGGTCCTGACGAGGATGCCATTCGCGCGGCGTTGGAAGCCGCTGGGGCCGCAGCCGGGAGCGAACTGGGCATTACGGTGATGACCGGATATGTCGAGGATGCGGAACTGGCGGAGCATCACCGGACCGCCGACATATTCCTTCATCCACAGATCGCGCTGGAGGACGGCGCGGAGATGGAAGGCTTCGGTATCAGTGTCGCCGATGCGATGGCGCACGGCATCGCCTGCATCGTCGGCCAGGACGGAGGGCCGGGCGAACTCGTGCGTGACGGCGTGACCGGGCTGGTCGTCGATGGTCGCGATCCCGGAGCGGTCCGCGCTGCGCTGGCGCTGCTCGCGCGCGATGCCGTCTACCGGCGCCGCCTTGCCGAAAATGGGCGCCTGTTTGCGCGCGAGAATTTCAGTTGGTATCGCCACTGCCGCCTCGCCCTCGAAGGTCTCGTCGCCGATGCGGTCGAAGAGGATGGTCGCCAGCAGGAACAACTCACGCCTTCGTTGAATTAGCATCGACGGGCGCGATTGCGGCTCGTTTCGGACCGGGCGGGGTTGAACCGCTCCATCCGAACCGGCTAAGGCCAGCCACGGGGGCGCTTTGGTCTGAAACAACGACAGGATTCCGGCTTTTTGCGCAAGAGATCGCCAACGCGCCGCATTTCGCGCATTTCCTGCAGCATCGGGCTGTTCGTTTCACCATTCATGCTGGCTGCCCCTGCGCTGGGTGATCCTGCGCCGTTCGAACTGTCCGGACCGGACCTGAGTATCGAGGTCACACGCGGCGAGCAAACCTTGCCGATTTCGCGCGTGCCCAGCCTTGCAGTGGGTGACAAGGTGGTGGTCCATGGCGCCTTCCCGGAAAGCCAGGGCGCCAATTTCGTGCTCATGTCGGCCTTCCTGCGCGGTGCGACGAACCCTCCGCCCAAGGACTGGATCGACCTTGCCCGCACCTGGAAGGAGAAGGAAAAGGACAAGGCTCTGACGCTCACCGTCCCGCGCGATGCGCGGCAGATGGTGCTGCTCATGGTGCCCGAGACGGGCGGAGCCGAAGGCGTCCTGATGGATGCTGTTCGCGGCAAGCCGGGCGAATTCGTGCGCGCCAGCCAGGACCTGAACCAGGCCTCGCTCGACCATTCGCGCCTCAATGCCTTCATGGCCGCGATCCGCGCGCAGGACGATAGCGGGCCGGAGTATCTGCGCACCGTCGCGCCGGTTCTTGCCAGCAGCCTGTCGATCAAGTTGCAGGAGGATTGCCTGAACAAGGTGATCCAGTCTCAGGCTTCCTGTCTCGTGGAGAACCGCGATTCTCTGGTGCTCACCGACGTGCATACCAGTTCACTGGCGGAAACGATCACCGGCACGCCGACCGACCTCGCGCTCCAGCTTGCCAACACGCGTGAGGGCGGGGCGGGGTATTACAGCGCCTACATTGCGGTCGCGCGCGATGTGGCGAAGATCTTCGGCGCGTTCAACAATCCGCAGTTCAACTATCTGCCGACACTGACGGTGCGCAATGCGGATCGCATGTCGCTTCTGCTCAACGCGGCGCCTTCGTTCAAGAAGCCAAAGTCGGTGATGATCGCGGCCATGCCTGCGGTCGAGGCGGATATCCCTCCGCAGCTGCGCAGCACGGCGAAAGGGCCGATCTGCATGGCGCAAGGCGCTGTACTGCCGGTGGAGGGCGCCCCGCTGGTGTTTTCGACCGACTTTGCCCACGACATGAAAGTGCGCTTGACGTCCGCCTCGGGGCAGACCCTCGAACTGCCGGTCAGGGCGCGCGCGGACAAGGGCGGCTACGTGCTTGCCGTCGATACGTTGCCCGCCGCTTTCGCCGGAGACGTTCGCGGTCATCTCCACGGCATCTGGGGTTTTGCGCCTTTCGACGGGCCGGATTACCTGCTCCAGCGCGCGGGAGGAGATGCCTGGAAGGCGGCCGGCGATGCCGACGGCCTGATCGTGGGGCGCGACAACGATGTCGCGCTGGAGGGGATGGCTCCGGGCTGCGTCGAGGACGTGACGCTGCGGCAGGGCAACGGCGCTGGAAGGCCGCTCAAGTTCAAGGCGCAGGAAGGGCGGCGCCTGAATGTCACCGTCCCGCTGGCGGATGCCGCGGCAGGAGACGTGCGGCTGGAAATCCGCGAGCGCGGGGTGGCGGAGGCTCAGACGGTCACCTTGCGTGCCCGCGTTCAGGCCAGCCGGCTCGATGCGCTCGAGCTGCATGCCGGGGACGCGCAGGGCTTCCTGACCGGACAGCGGCTGGATCAGGTGCGCTCGGTCATGCTGGGCGACGTTGAATTTCGCCCCGATGAGCTGACGCGTGAGGGCGGCGGCGATCGCCTGCACCTGATCGCGCAAGGGACAGGCAAGGTTCCGAACGCGGCCGCGGTGCCCGACAAGGCTACGGTAAAGCTGGAGGACGGGCGCAACCTGACGCTGCCGGTGCGTATCGCAGCGCCGCGCCCTCAGGTGGCGCTGCTGCAGCGCTCGGTCTACCCCGGCCCGGCGGTGCAGGGGACGAAAACGCTGGATATCGGATCGGGCGATCTGCTGCCCGACAATGGCGAGATGGTTTTCTCGCTCAAGGCCGCCGGCGGGGCGCGGTTCGGGGCGGGTTCCGCCATCGAGATCGCCCCGGCGCAAGGCGAGTCCATTGCCCGGCTCGAAATCGGCAAGGGCCTCAGTCTGGAGAGCCCGGAAGTCGTGGTGGCGACGCTAACGGCAGCCGACCTGCCCCCCGCGACGTTCGGTGCGATCCGCCTGCGCCTCGTGAGCAAGGCGGCTGACGGCCGCGAGGAACGCGGAGACTGGATGCCGCTCACCACCGTCGTGCGCTTGCCGCGTATCGAGAGCGTCACGTGCGAGGGGCAGGATGGACCATGCACGGTTGCCGGGCGCAACTTGTTCCTGATCGATGCCGTGGCTGTGGAGGACGGCTTTGCCCAGCCCGCGACCGTGCAACCCGGCTATACGGGGCGGACGCTCCAGGTCAGCGGTCGTCCCGCTGACGGCGCGCTGCGCCTGCGCCTGCGCGATGCTCCCGCCAGCGTGGTAAAGCTCGCGCTCGACAAGTAGGGCTCAGCGTCCGAGCGCGACCAGCCGGTCGGGGCCGAGCAGGGCGCGGTTCGGACAGCCGAGTTGCGCCATCGCCGCTTCCAGCTCCGTGCGCAGCAGGTGGATCATGTGCGCGATGCCGGGCATCCCGGCCACCGCGAGAGCATGCATCTGCGGCCTGCCGATGAGCACGGCGCTCGCACCCAGAGCCAGTGCCTTGACCACGTCGGTCCCCATGCGCACGCCGCCGTCGAGCAGCAGCGGCACGCGGCCTTGCGTGGCTTCGGCGACGGTCTGGATAAGATCGACAGGGCTCGGCAGGCCGTCGAGAACACGGCCGCCGTGGTTGGAGACGATGAGGGCGTCGGCGCCTTCGTCGACGGCGCGGGCGGCATCCTCGCCCAGCAGCAGGCCCTTGACGAGGATCGGCAGACGGGTCGCTTCGCGCAGCCACGCGAGGTCTTTCCACCCTGGCGCCGCATCGGTGAGCGGGGTGCCGAGCAGGATCCGGCCACCGGGCACGGAAGTCTGGGTCGGGCGCGGCATTCCGGCCAGATTGACCGCATCGACGCCCGGGGGAAGCCTGATCCCGGCGGGTTTCAGCGCCGCATCGACGGTCAGGACGATGGCCTCGTAGCTCGCCGTTTCCGCGCGGCGGACGAGTTGCAGGCTGTGCTCGCGCTCCGGCTGGAGGTAGAGCTGGAACCACAGCGGTGCAGGTGCCTTGCCGAGATCGCGGGCGATGGCATGGGCGGCCGCGGCGATGTCCTCCAGCGGCACGCTCGACAGCGTGCTGACGACCATGCCGGTATCGAGCGCGGTGGCGGCGCGGATGCAGGCAAGTTCGCCATCGGGGTGAGCGAGACGCTGATAGGCCAGCGGGGCCAGCAGGATCGGCGCGGCGTGGCGGCGGCCGAGCAGGTCGATCCCGGTGCTGCCGTCGAGACTCGCCATGGCGCGGGGGAGCAGGCCGATGCGGTCGAAGGCGGCGCGGTTCTCGGCCAGCGTGATCTCGCGGCCCGCGCCTTCCTGGATGTGCCGCCAGACCTCGGGCGGCAGATGGGCTTCGGCGCGCCGCTCGTAATCGGCGAGGGTACGCAAGTCCGCCGGAATGGCGGAAAGCGGCGGCTGCGGGGTCACGTCGCCGACCATTGGCGCAGCAGATTATGGTAGACTTGGGTGAGAGTATCGACCGAGGGGTGCTCGGGATGGTCCGTGGCGACAGACTGGATCGCGCCGTCCAGTTCGAACATCAGCCGCCGCCGCTCGGGCGAGGCGACGAAGCTCTGGGTCCAGAAGAACGAGACGAAGCGCACGCCGCGCGTCACCGGCATGACCCGGTGGAGGCTGGAGCCGGGATATACGATCAGGCTTCCGGCGGGCAGTTTGGCTGTGTGCGTGCCGAACATGTCCTCGATGACGAGTTCGCCGCCGTCGTATTCCTTGGGGTCGGAGAGGAACAGGGTGCTCGATACGTCGGAGCGGAGGTGCTCGCCGGTTCCGGGGATCGGGAAGATCGCGTTGTCGACGTGATTGCCGTAGTGGCCGCGCCCGTCGTAGCGGCTGAAACGGGGCTGCAGGACGCGGGCGGGCAGGGCGGCGGCGATGAACAGCGGGGTCTGCGCCAGCCGGGCGAGGACGCGCTCGGCCAGTTGCTTGGCGAGGGGATGGTCGAGCGGTAACTGCTCGTTTTCCTTGACTTTTGCGGCGCGGTGACCGGCAGTGGCGCGGCCGTCCGCCCAGTCGGCGGCTTCCAGTGCACTGCGGATTTCGCGCACTTCGGCGGCGTCGAACAGATCGGGGATTTCGATGACCATGGTGTCTCTATTCGCGCAGTCAGGTGATGCTGACAATGACCTGCATCAAGCCGGAATTTCGTCCTCGGCGTCGATCATGGCGGCAAGGGCGGGGCTGATCCATTCGGTTGAGCCGGTGCCATAACGGCACGTAGAGCGTACATAAAGGCACTCACGGGTCGCCAAGGCGTGCACGGCGGCAGGCGAGAGCACGCTGAACGCGGTAGCCCAGGCGTCTGCGAGCATAGCGCTGGAGTGGATCACGCTGACCGCCATGGCATGCTCGACCGGCATTCCACTGCGAGGATCGATCGTGTGGAAACCGCGTACGTAATCACCCGAGGTCGCCACTGCCAATTGGTGCAGCGCGACCCGCAGCGGGGCGACGTCCTGCGTCGGCGTTTCGAGGTCCACCCACCACGGGTCGCCATCGGGACGCAGGCCGCGTCCGACCAGTTCGCCGCCGATCTCGACAAGCGCATGGTGACAGTCCATCCCGGCGAGCAACGCGGCCAGCGCATCGACGGCGTAGCCCTTGGCGATGCCCGACAAGTCGAGCCGCAGGCCGCCGGGCTGGCGAAGCCGCCGCGTATCCGGTTCGTAGGCGAGGCGCATGAAGCCGGAGATCGCACGGGCCTGCTCGATCTCTTCGGTGGTGGGTGGTCGGTCGATCGTTACCGGACCATGGCCCCAGGCATCGACGAGCGCGCCGATCGCGGGATCGAAGGCCCCGGCCGACTGCTCGGCCACGGCAAGGGCGGTTTCGATCACCGTGGCGAAATCCGCAGGTAGGGTGAACCATTCGCCCGCACCTGCCCGGTTGAACCGGCCCAGCACCGAATCCGCACGCCAGTGGCTCATCTGCGCGAGGATGTCCTCGAGCCGCGCCTCGATCGCGCGGCTCGCCGCGTCCCGGTCGAAGCCGGGGGGCGGGGCGAGCCGGATGCGCCATGTCGTGCCCATGGTCTCGCCGCCCAGTTCGATCACCCGCACGCCCTGCCGCCATGTGGCGAGCGAGGCTGCGTCGATTTCAAGAGGAACGGCGAGGCGCATGGGTGGCAGGCTCAGGACGTCGTCAGGGCGCGACGACTTCGAGCGTGGTAGTGAAGGACATGCGGCGGGCGCTGGCCTTCTTGTCGGCGGGCTTGGTGTCTTCTACGCTGGCGTTCAGCCAGTACCAGCCAGCGACCGGCCACTTGACCTTGACGACGCCGTCGGGGCCGGTGGTCAGTTCCTGCGCATCTTCGGCCGCGCGGTACTTCTTGCCGCCGGGGACGACTTCGACCTTGATGCCGGCGGCGGGCTTGCCGTCGATCAGGAAGCGGAAGCTGCCTTCCTCGTCCGAGACGAGTTCGTCGGGGTGCGTGACCGGATCGAATTCCAGTCCCTTGCCGGTGAGGGCGACCTTGCTCGGCTCGCCCGCAGTGACGTAGACAAAGTTGCGCGAGGTCACTTCGGTCAGCTTGATGTCGGTGGCGTTGGCGGGGATGTCGGCTACGGTCGGCACCATGCGCGGCGGCTGGCCACCCGGACCTCCGGGGCCGCCGGGACCACCGGCCGGAGGGGCTCCGGCAGGTGCGCCCGCGCCCGGAGCACCCGGACCACCCGGTGCGCCCTGCGGACGGCCACGACCGCCCACGCGCCATTCCTCGGTACCGACCTTGAAGGTGCCCATCACCGAGGCGCGCTCCATGCCGATCTTCCAGGTGCCCGCCTTGTTCAGCGCGACGTCGAAAGTGCCGCGATGGCGGCCCTTGGACGCGTTCTCGACTTTGCCGTCGGTGCCGTCGGGCGCCCAGACCGAGACTTGCGCCGGGTCCATGGCGACGTGATCGGGGTAGAACAGGTCGTTCGACACGGCGGCGTCGACGGTGACATATTCGTTGGTGCTGGCGAGCGTGCTGGTCGAGGGCAGCAGCCACATGCGGTGCGCAAGGGCAGGCGTCGCCAGCATGGAAGATGCCGCGGCGGCGATCAGGATCGAGCGGAAGCGCATTCGTATTCCCCTGTTATATAAAGTGAAAGTAGTCGGATCAGCGGATGGTGACGGTGCCCAGCTCGGTCTTGCCCGAGACGGAACCACCCTTGCCGCCGACAGTGAACGGCACGGACACCAGTTCGCGCCCGCCGGTCTCGCGCGCGGCCTCGACCTTCAGGACGTAGTCGCCCTTGGGGAGGTTCGCGGGAATGGCGACGGTGTAGCTGCCGGGCGCGCGGGTCGCGCCGCTGATGCCGTCGGCGGGCAGCTTCAGCGAGCGGCCGCCCTTGCGCCACCAGGTGCGCAAGTCCGCCAGCCACTTGGTGCCCGGTTCCGCGCCGCGCTTCTTGCCGTCGAACCACACGAAGAGGGTGCGGGCATCGCCGCCGGCGACGGGCTCGACCCAGCCTGCGACGTAGGGGCGGTGGTATTCGGCCACCTTGATCTGCGGGACGGTGACGGTGACCGACGCGGCGAGCGCGGGCGTGGCGGCAAGAGCGGTTGCGGTGCCGGCGGCCAGCAACGGCAGCGCGGGCAGGATCTTGGATCGGGTCATCACGGGCTTTCTCGTCAGTGGATGAAAAGGAGGGCCAGCAGCAGCGGGATCAGCAGGCTCAGGCCCACCATCGGCCAGGTCATCGGCCGGTGCTTCGCGTGAAGCTGGAGCAGGAACAGGCCGGTGATCGTGAACACGAGACAGGCCACGGCGAACAGGTCGATGAACAGGGACCACGCCGCGCCGCTGTTGCGGCCCTTGTGCAGGTCGTTGAGGTAGGAGATCCAGCCCCGGTCGGTGACTTCGGCCTGCACTTCGCCGGACGCGCGGTCGATGCTGACCCAGGCGTCGCGGCCGGGGCCGGGCATGGCGACGTAGACTTCGTCCTCGGCGGTCCAGTCCGCCGCGCGGCCCGAAGGATCGAGCGGAACCGCCGCCGCGACCGCCTTCGCCACTTCGGCGGGCAGTGGATCGGTGCGGTCTCCGCGGGCAGGCAGTTTCGCCAGCAGTGCCACCGGCAGCTTGCCCTGGCTCTGCGTCACCGAAGGCTCCGCGCCGATCGAGGCGGCGTGGTTGAGCGTGATACCGGTCGCCGCGAACAGCAGCATGCCCACCAGCGAAATCGCCGCGCTCACCCAGTGCCAGGTGTGCAGCTGCTTGAGCCAGAAGGCGCGGGCCTTCTTGTTCTTCTTCTTTTTCACCGCGGGTTTCGGTTTCGCGAGATGCGAAGATACCGTGGTCGCGCGATTGGCGGTATTCGACGCTGCGTCACGCATATCGTCGGCGTGGCGGTCTCGGGCGTCGGCAACTTCCAAAATGTCGCATCCTTACAAATGTCGGACTTCAAATATCGGTAAAGGGCGCTCTTCGGCGGAAACGTGCCGCCGCACGTTGCTGTGATATCGAGTGCCCTCTGGACGACGAGCTGCTTAGTGTATATGCAAATCACTCGCAATAGTGGTTGGCAGGAGATTACAATTGGCGACAGTTGCCGCGATCGCACCGGACGAACTCGCGTTCGCACCGGTTTCGGCCGTTGCGCATGAGCCGTTGCCCCATTCGGCTTCGACTGGCGAATCACTTTCCGCGACTGGCGCGGACCGCTCGGTCTATCGTCCGGCAAGGGCGAACCCGGTCGCTCTGCTGGCGTCGGCGGGAATGATCCTGGGCATGGCTGCGTGTCTGGCGACGCTCAATATGGTGGCGTCGCACAAGGAAAGGGCGCATCTCACCACCGTCGACGTGCAGGAGCTGGACGTCACGCCTCCACCGCCGCCCGAGCCGACGAAGCTGGAGACGCCGCAGGCCGCCGTCACCCAGACGGTCGTACCCAAGCCGATGATCGAACTGCCGAGCCCCGGGCCGCAGCAGGTCATGGTGGACGCGCCGCCGCCGCCCGCTCCGCCCAGCATGACCAGCGAAGGCGTTAAGGTAAGCGCGCCGCCCTCGGTGGCGCCGCCAGCCGCGACGACGCTGGAAGGCGGCGACCTTTCGAGCAAGGTGCTGTTCGCCAAGCCGCCGACTTACCCGGTCGATGCGCGGCGTGCGCATGAGCAAGGCACGGTGAAGCTACTGCTGCTGGTCGGCAGTGACGGGACCGTGAAGGATATCCAGGTCGTATCCAGCAGCGGCAGTTCCCGGCTCGACGGAGCGGCGCTGCGCGCAGTGAAGCACTGGCGCTGGTCGCCGATGATGAGCAACGGTGCGGCGACTGCGGTGCGGGGCTACGTCACGATCCCGTTCGTGCTCACCAACGTCTGAGAGGCGTCAGTCGCTTCCCTGCAGCGCGGCGTGCAGGGTCGCCATCGCCTGCTCCAGCTGGGTAGCGCTGTAGGGTTTGTCCAGCCGCACCGTGGGGCGATGCTCAAGGTCGGGCTCGAAACCGCCGCTGGCGATGGCGACCGGCACCTCGCGGGATGCGAGTTCGGCGATGATCGGGTCTGCTTTCTCGCCCGCAAGATTGAGGTCGATCACGGCAACATCGTATTCGCCAGCGCAGGCGGTTTCGAGCGCGGCGGAGAGGGTCGCGAAAGGTCCGACGACCTCGCAGCCGAGGTCCGTCAGCATTTCCTCGAGCAGCATCGATACGAGAAACTCGTCCTCGGCAACCAAAACCCGCATTCCGTCGAATCGAGGCGTCTCGTCAGGCATGGTGCCACTCTGGAAATTGCGTTCGCGACAACGCCTTGCGCGGCAAAGCTATTGCCAGCCGATTGCGGCGTGATCAAGCGGCCATTCAGCTCTCGATGATTTCGCGTATCCGTCCGGCGAGCATGGCCATCGCGAACGGCTTGGTAATCATCGCCATGCCTGGTTCGAGGAAGCCCGAAGCCAGTGCCGCGTTCTCAGCATAGCCGGTCATGAACAGCACTTTCAGACCCGGCCGACAGGCGCGCCCCGCGTCGGCGACCTGACGGCCGTTGAGCCCCGGCAGGCCGATGTCGGTGACGAGCAGGTCGAGGCGCTCGTCCGACTCCAGGATGGCAAGTCCGGCGGGACCGTCGGCAGCCTCGATCGCCCGGTAGCCGAGGCCGTCGAGCACTTCGAGGATCAGTGCGCGTACGACCGGTTCGTCCTCCACCACCAGCACCACTTCGCCATCGCGTGCGGTAGGCAGCGCCAGCGGTTCGCGGGCGTCCGTGGCCGCGGCGTCGGTGCCGAGATGGCGGGGGAGGAACAACTTGATGGTGGTGCCGACGCCTTCCTCGGAATAGATCCGCGCATAACCTTCGGACTGGCGCGCGAAGCCGTAGATCATCGACAGGCCAAGGCCGGTGCCTTGGCCCATAGGCTTGGTGGTGAAGAACGGCTCGAAGGCGCGCGCGGCGGTGTCGCGGCTCATGCCGACGCCGGTGTCGCTGATGGCGATGCACACGTATTCGCCTGGCTCCACGTCGCGCTCGCGCGCGGCGTAGCGGTCGTCGAGGTGGGCGTTGCAGGTCTCGATGGTCAGTTTGCCGCCCTGCGGCATGGCATCGCGCGCGTTGATGACGAGGTTGAGAATGGCGCTTTCCAGCTGGTTGGGATCGCAGCGCGTCAGCCATAGCCCGCCCGCCAGCACGAAGCCGAGCTCGATATGCTCGCCGAGCGTACGGCGCAGCATGTCCTCCATCGAGGCGATCAGCGGATTGCTGCGCACCGGGCGCGGGTCGAGCGGCTGGCGGCGGGAGAAGGCGAGCAGGCGATGGGTCAGTGCCGCCGCCCGCTCCGCCGAGGTCCGTGCACCGCCCAGCCAGCGCTCGAGGTCCTGCGTACGGCCCTGCGCGAGCCGGGCGTGCATCATGTCGAGGCTGCCGGTGATGCCCTGCAGCAGGTTGTTGAAGTCGTGCGCGATGCCGCCGGTCAGCTGGCCGACGGCCTCCATCTTCTGGCTCTGGCGAAGGGCCTCCTCGATGGCGCGCTGCTCGGTGATGTCGCGCCCGATCGCGTGGATGCGGCGGTCGTCGGGCACCGCGGTCCAGGCGATCAGGCGGAAGTCGCCGTCCCTGGTGCGATAGCGGTTCTCGAACGCGATCGTGCGGCGTCCGCTGGCGAGCTTGGCGACTTCGGCGGCGGTCGCCTCGAGGTCGTCGGGGTGGACGAAGGAGGCGATGCGCTGCCCGAGCATTTCCCCTTCATGCCAGCCCAGCAGCCGCTCGCCGGAGGGGTTCACCGCGGTGATCACGCCCTCGAAGTCGCAGACCAGCATGAGGTCGCGGCTGATCGTCCAGAGGCGGTCGCGGTCCTGCGCGAAGGCGGCCTCGGCCTGCTTCTGCGCCTCGATCTCGGTATTAGTGCCGATCCACGCCGAGATCGCGCCATGCGCGTCTTTGAGCGGCATGGCGCGCGAGAGGTGCCAGCGATAGAGCCCTTCGCAGTCGCGCAGGCGCAGTTCGGTGTCGTAGACCTGGCCCGTCGCGACGGCCTGCGCCCAGCGCGCTATGGCGGTCTCGCGGTCTTCCGGGTGCACCAGCCGAGTCCAGCCATCGCCGTCGAGGCTGCCCCGGGGCTCCCCGGAATAGGCGTAGGCGCGTTCGTTGAACCATTCCATCTTACCGTCGGCCCGCGCGGTCCAGACTTGCGTGGGCAGGTTCTGGGCGAGGGCGCTGAACTGAGCTTCGCTCTTTTCCAGCGCCAGCTGGGTGCGCTTGCGCTCGGTCACGTCGCGCACGGCGCCGATCATCCGCACCGGCTTACCGGCGGTGTCGAATTCGAACTCGGACTTGCGCGCGATCACGCGCTCTTCGCCGGTATCGGGGCGACGGATGCGATATTCGACGTCGAGCGCCGCATCCGCCGAATTGCGCCGGGCATGGTTGGACGAAAGGTGGCGGTCCTCGGGAATGATGATGCTTTCGAGCACCCCGGCGCTTACCGCACCGGTCTGCGGTGCCCCGAACAGGCGGTAGAACTCGTCGGTCCCGGTTATCGTGTTGGCGACGATGTCGACGGAGAACAGGCCTACACCGCCTGCGACCTGTGCGCGGCTCAACTGCTCGGCGCTGAGGCGCAGGGCTTCCTGCGCATCGTGCTCGAAGGTGCGGTCCCGCATGAGCTTGACGAAGCCTGTCGGCCGACCATCGCCGTCGCGCAGCGGGGTCATCTCGCTCAGCCCCCAGAAACGCCCGCCGGTCTTGCGCAGATGCCAGCGGGCATCGTGAGCGCGGCCGGTGTCGAGCGCTTCCCGGCGCTTGGCGGCAGGTCGCCCGGTCGCCCGGTCCTCGGGGGTGAAGAACATGTCGATCGGCTGGCCGAGCATTTCCGCCTCGCTCCAGCCGAGCATCGCCGCCGCGCCGGCGTTCCAGAGCGTGATGCGTCCGTCGAGATCGGTGGCGACGATGCCATAGTCGATCGCGCCGTCGAGAATCTGGCGATTGTAGGCCTCGCGCTCGCGCAGTTGCCCTTCCGCACCGACGCGCTGGACATGCGCCCAGGACCGCTCCGTTACCTCGCGGATGATGCCCAGTTCGTAAGGGGTCCAGTGGTGGGGCCGGCTGTCGTGGATGGCCATCAGCGCGGTGAGGCGACCTTCCTTGATCAGCGGCATGCAGATGGTCGCCGCGATACCGATGCCCTGGAAGGTCCTGGCCTCCTCGGGCGCGATTTCCCTGGCGTTGTCGTTGATGATCAGCGGCCGCCCGGCATGCAGCTCGCGCACGGCGAGCGCGCCGAAATCCGCCAGTCGATAATGCCCGACGATCGAGCGCGCACCGTCGGCATGCCAGTTGCCGCGAATGGTGAAGCCGTCCTCGTCGGCGTCCATGTCGGCATAGGCGCAGTTGGCCAGGCCGAGATGCTGCGCCGTCATGCGGGTGGTGATCGCCAGGATTTCGCCTGCCCCGCGGCAATCCGTGATCGCCTGCGCAAGATCGTCGAGGAAGCGCAGCTTGGTCTCGCTTTCCTCCAGAGCTTCGCGGGCATGGTGCGCTTCGGTGATCTCAAATACGACGGCCATGACGCCTGCGGGCGTGCCGTCGTCGCCGGGGACCGGTGAATAATCCAGATTCAGCCAGATCTGCTCGGGCTTGCCGTGGCGATGCAGCGTCAGCATGTGGTCGCGGTAACTCAGCGTCCCGCCCGCCAGGCCGATTTTCATGACGTTGGCGTTGAATTCGGCGACTTCCTCCCAACCGTCCAGGACGTTGGACCCGAGCAGGCGGCTATCGCGCCCGCCCGCGAACTCCGCATAGGCGTCGTTGTAGAGCATGACGCCCTTGGGGCCCCACAGCAGCACCAGCGGCACGCGCGATGGCAGCATCATCGCGACGGTATGGCGCAGGCTTACCGGCCAGCTTTCGATCGGCCCGATCGGGGTGGAGGACCAGTCGTGCGCGGCGATGCGGCGCGCGAGATCGCCTTCGAGTCCCATGAACCCGTCGCCGTTCGCTTCGCTACGCGTCATGCCCCTAACCGATCCCTTCGCGCCGGGCCGACCACCCCTTCCGTGCGCACGACAACACATCGCGCGCAGGACGGTTCCCGGTCAATGGAAGGCGAGCACTTATCCTGAAGCGGCGATGGGATAAGGGAGAATCCCGGCCCGTGCCTCCGAACCGGAGAAACGGGGGGCGAGGCAGGCGCGGTTGCGCCCCTTGCTTTTCGCTTCGTAAAGGCCCCGGTCGGCCTGCCGCATCGCCGGAGACAAGTCCTGCACGCCCGGAAGGACAGGCGCGCAGCCTATGCTCAGGGTGCCGCAGTTGTCCGCCCCCTGCCGAATTGCGAATCCGGTGCAGAGATCCTCGGCCAGCCTCAGGCTGCGCCCTTCGTCGATGCGGGGCAGCAGCACCACGAATTCGTCACCGCCGAGGCGTGCGGTCACCGCCGATGCGGGCAGGCGCACCGCCAGGAAAGCCGAGAGATCGACGAGCAGGCGATCGCCGTCCTGATGGCCGAAGCAGTCGTTGATCGTCTTGAAATTGTCGATGTCGATAAGCAGCAGCGAGCCGCCCTGCTGCTGCACGTCGCGGGTGCGGGCCTCGAAGCCGCGGCGATTGAGCAGGCCGGTGAGGGGGTCGCTTTCGGCAAGGCGTGTGGCGCGTTCCTCGCGGCGGCGGCGCAGCGCGCCTGCGATCGACATCGCGAGGGCGACTTCGACGAGGATCCCCTCGAACAGCGAGATCGGAATCAGCACGCCGGAGTAGGAGGACAAATCGACGAAGGCGCCGGGCACGAACGCGCAGCCCGCCTTCACCGCGTAGAAGGAGCCGTGGACAACGAAGGTTGCAACCAAAGTACGGGTTTCCGAACCCGTAGTGCGGCGCGCCTCCAGCAGCACGCCGGCGGCTCTGAGGCAGAACACCGCCACGAATGCGGCGTTGAACAGCGACATGACCTGATCGCGGTCGCCGAGCCCGGGGATGGCCATCAGTGCCGAGCAGAGCAGCGGGGCGGCGAACCAGGCAGGGCTCAGCCTGCGCTGGGCGAAAGATGCAGCGCCGAGCAGGAACATGAAGTGGGCCAGCGGGACCATCGAGTTCGACAGCCAGACGCCGAGGAGGAAATCCCCGCTCTGGCGCAGGGGCGCAAGGGTGCAGCCCACGACGATGCAGAGGAACCCGAGCGCGAAGCTCAGGAGGAACCGCTCGCGCAGGGACCGCCATTCGATAAGAAGAAACGTCGCGGCCACGAACGCGATCGCGTTCGAAAGCAGCAACATGGTTTGCGCATCGACCGACATGAAGAACCCGGAACCCCCTTGCGCGAGGAAGTTACGCCAATCTCCTAAACAAAAGGTGGATGGGCCGTAAACCATGCTTGCCGCTGCTGCTTTTTCGGCAAGGTCGGGTGAGGATCGAGGCGCGGCGCTGCCATGGATTTGCAACCAAGACGGCCCAATGCCATTCTGTGACCTGACACCCGGCCGAACGCACGCGCGAAGGCCATCTGCAACTTTCGCATTACCGCCAAAACCGGGGAGCATATCGCATTGCGCGGCTGGATTCTCTTTCAGCATCAACTCGACCCGTCGATTCCCGAGGTGCCAGAAGTCTTCCGTTTCCAGGAGGCTGCAGGCGCGCTCGGCATCGAACTGCACGTCCTCCAGCCCCACAGCTTCGAACTGGTCGTCGGCACCGTCGGCGACTGGGCGATCAAGTATCAGGGGCGCGAGATCGAGAAGCCCGACTTCGTCATCTGCCGCACCGGCGCGGAGACGGATTACTTCACGTTGGCCCTGCTGCGCCACTTCGAGCGGCGCGGGGTGCGGCTGGTCAACGGCCCGGCAACGATCGAGACGGTGTCCGACAAGCTGCACACCCTGCAGACGCTGAACCGTGCAGGGTTGCCGATCCCGCGCACGATGCTGGGCACGTTCCCCATCGACGTCGATCTCGTCGAGCGGGAACTGGGCTTTCCAGTCATCGTCAAGACGCTCAAGGGTACGCGCGGCGCGGGGGTCCTCAAGTGCGAAGATCGCAGCCAGTTCGAGGATCTGGCGGGCCTGCTCGAAAGCGCCGAGGCCAAGGCGGACTTCATCCTGCAGCACTACGTGCGCGCCAGCCACGGGCGCGACGTGCGCGTGCTGGTGGTCGGCGGGCGGGTGATCGCGGCGATGGAGCGCCGCTCGCTGACCGGCGGGTTCAAGTCCAACGTCTCGCTCGGCGGGGTGGGCGTCGCCTACAACCCGCCGCAGGAGATGGCGGAACTGGCAGTGCAGGCGGCCGACGTTCTGGAACTCGACATCACCGGCATCGACATCCTGTTCGACGAGGACGGCTACCGCATCTGCGAGGCCAACTCCGCCCCCGGCTTTCAGGGGCTGGAGCGAGCGACGGGGCTCGACGTGCCGACGGCGATCCTCGAATGGGTGATCTCCACGCAGGCCGCCGTGCAGGAAAGCAAGCCTGCCCCGGCCGAGAGCACTGCGCTGGCCGACATGATCTTCGGCGGCCGCACCGGCCTGCGCGCGCTCAGCGACCGCAACGCCGAGTTCCGGCCTTTCGCCAGCGCGGTGGGCCTGCGGATGGTGGCGGCGGGGATCGGCTGCCTCGTCCATGGCTCGTTCCCGCAGCCGCTGGTAGATCGCCGCAGTCCGACCGGGATCGGCCTTCGCTCCCTCTTCGAAGGGCGCGCCAAGGTGGACGTGACGGGACTCAATGACCGGGCGCACGAACGCACGCTGATGGTGGTGCTCGCGGTCGCGATCTGGGCGGCGGTCATGCCATGGCTCGCCGGGGCCGAGGCGGTGGTGAGCGGGGTGCTCTCCGTCCTCGCGCTCATCTTCCCGGTGCTGTTCCTGCTGACTTCCCCGGCCGGACGGTTCGGAGCCGGCTCCGCGCGCCGACGCAGGAGCAACGGATGATCGACTTTTCCGCGATTCCCTGGGCGGCGCTGGCGCCGTTCATCGTCGCCGGGTTCCTGGCGCAGCTGGTGGACAGCGCGGTCGGCATGGGCTTCGGGGTGATCGGCAACTCGCTGCTGATCCTGCTCGGCCTGCCGCCCGCCGCCGCGTCATCGGTGACGCATGCGGTCGAGAGCTTCACCAGCGGCGTCTCCGGCGCGGCCCATGCCCTGCAGCGCAACGTCGACTGGATGCTCTTCGCGCGCCTCGTCATTCCGGGCATCGCCGGGGGGCTGGCGGGCGTGTGGGCGCTGTCGCACCTCAGCCTCTCGATCCTGCGGCCGGTCCTGCTGGTCTATCTGGCGGCGGTCGGCATTTACCTGATCTGGCGCGGAGCGCGGCGGGCGCAGGCCTATCGCCGGATGCGCGCGGTGGGGCCGCTGGGCTTCGTCGCCGGGTTCCTCGATTCCTTCGGCGGTGCCTGGGGGCCGGTGACGACGGGCAGCCTGATCGCGCAGGGGATGACCCCGCGCGTGGCGGTGGGCACCGTCAACGCCGCCGAGTTCTTCGTGACGGTGACGGTGCTGTCGGCCTTCATCGGCACGCTGGGCCTGCAGTCGTTCTCGATCGCGGCGTCGGGCCTGCTGATCGGCGGGATCGTAGCCGCGCCGATCGGGGCGCTGGTGACGCGGCGTGCCTCCTCGCGCGATCTGACGCAGTGGATCGGCGGGGTGATGATCGCGCTCAGCCTGTGGGGTCTGATCTCGCTCGTCTTCGCGCCGATCCCGCTGTTCTCGCGGATGTGAGGGTCAGGTGCGCTTCAGTCGCCCGCCGCTCAGCGTCCCCGCCAGACCCGGCGCCACCATGAGCAACCCCTTGGCGATGGCCACCACCGCGCCGAGGATCAGGAACGGCTGGCCGATCAGGTAGACCGGATAGAGCGGCGAGCCGAGCTTTCCGGTCAGCTTGCCGACGACCGGCCCCAGCAGCCAGATCAGGATCAGGTGCGCGCAGAAATAGAAGAACATGTACGGTTCGATCCGGCGCAGTAGCGGCGCGGCGCGAGTGGCGACGAGGCGCCATGCCAGCCACCACACCGCCAGCGATGCGGCAACGCGCGCGGCAAGGTCCACCGCCGCCGTCGAGGCATCGTCGAACGGCCGGGCATCGCCGATCGAGACGTAGAGATGCAGCGGCATCAGCACCACGAAGGGTGCTAGCGCGACGATGGCGGGCCATGCGGCCACGCGCTCGGCGAGGTTGGCACGGCGGGCGATGATGCCGATGGTGAAGAACATCAGGATCGAGGCGCGCAGGATCACCGGCGGGCCGATGCCCAGTACGTGGCAGGTTCCCGCCGCCAGCGCGAGCAGAGCCAGCGCCTTCGACGGCAACCGCACCAGCAGCGGGGCCAGCACCATGCACAGGAACAGGTCGCGCAGGAACGGCATCTGCACGTTGATGTCGGGCGGGCGGGTGACGATGAACAGTTCCTCGACCAGCCAGCGCACCGATTGCGGCATAGGCGCGGCGAGCCCGAACTGCCATGCCGCGCCCGATACCAGCAGCACCGCCAGCGCGTTCCACAGCACCATCGGCAGCAGGATCGTGCGCGCCTTGCGGGCGACGTGCGGTCCCCAGTGACGAGTGCGCGAGGATCCCGCGACCAGCCAGCCGGAGATCAGTCCCAGCAGCGGCACCGCGCTGCGGCCGAACCCTTCCATCAGGACCCAGCGCAAGGTCTCCTGCGGAGTCCCGCGCGCCAGATCGAGTTCGTAGCCGGAGAGTCCCGTCCAGGCGTGGACGTAGACGATGCCCGCGATGCAGATGACGCGCGCGATGCGGATCGCATCGGAGCGCCGGCTTTGCATGTCGCTATTCGGTTCAGCCAAGCCGTGTCCCGCCCATTATCATCCATGCTCCGTATGTGCTTTTGTCATCATAAAGCCTGCGAGGCGCAGTGGTTGCCTCGCGCAGACGATGCCAAGCCTATGCGTCACGCCGCGCGGGCGGCGGGACGAGCGGAGAGGGGCAGGGAAAAGGCTTTCAGAACAGCGCTTCGTCGAGCGCCATGACCGTGGCGGGACCGGCGGCGATGCGGGCCGCGTGCAGACCTGCGCGGGGCAGCACGTAGCTCGCGTAGTAGGCGGCGAGGGCGGCGTAGGTGTCGCGGCTGCGCGCATCCTCCAGCGCCGAGGCGGCGGCGAGGATGCGGACCCACATCCAGCCCAGCGACACCAGCGCGAAGAGGTTGAGGTACTCCGTGGCCGCCGCGCCGAGGGCATCGGCATCACCCGATGCGGCCGCGATGGTGGCGCTGGCTTCCTCCAGCATGGCGAGGGCGGCGCGCATCTGCACGGCGAGGTCGCTCGCGTCGCTTTTGTCGATGTCGGCCGCGATTCCGTCGAGGTAGGCGCGCAAGGGGGCGCCGCCGTTCAGCGTGACCTTGCGCGAGACGAGGTCCATGGCCTGTACGCCGTTGGTGCCCTCGTAGATCTGGGTGATGCGTGCGTCGCGGACGAACTGCTCCATCCCGGCTTCGTGGATGTAGCCGTGGCCGCCGAACACCTGCTGCGCCAGCACCGTCGTCTCGAAGCCGAAGTCGGTGAAGGCGGCCTTCACCACCGGAGTCAGCAGGGCGACGTCGGCGGAGGCCGCATCGCGCGTCGCGGCGTCCGGGTGGCGGTCGGCGATGTCCATGCGGATCGCGGTCCATGCGGCGAGGGCACGCGCGGGCTCCACGAAGGCGCGGCAGGCGAGCAGCATCTTTCGCACGTCGGCATGGGCGATGATCGGCACGGGGCCGGGGCGGCCGTCAGCGGCGCGGCCCTGCAGGCGCTCGCGGGCATAGGCGACCGCGTTCTGCGTCGCCGCATCGGCAAGGCCGAGCCCCTGGATGCCGACGAACAGGCGCTCGGCATTCATCATCGTGAACATCGCGTTGAGCCCGCGTCCGGCCTCGCCGACCAGCCAGCCGGTCGCGCCGTCGTAGTTCATGACGCAAGTGGGCTGGGCGTGGATGCCCATCTTGTGCTCGAGCGCGCCGACCGACATCGCGTTGCGCTCGTCGAAGGCGCCGCTGGGGCTGGGCAGGAACTTGGGGACGAGCAGCAGGCTGATGCCCTTCACTCCGGCCGGAGCATCGGGCAGGCGGGCGAGGACGAGGTGGACGATGTTGTTGCCGAAATCCTGGTCGCCCGAGGATATGAAGATCTTGGTTCCGGTCACCGCATAGCTGCCGTCGCCGCGTGGCTCGGCGCGGGTGCGCAGCAGGCCGAGGTCGGTGCCCGCCGAAGCCTCGGTCAGCGCCATCGCGCCGCACCACTCGCCGGTCACGAGCTTGCCGAGGTACGTGGCCTTGAGTTCTTCCGAGCCGTGTGCGGCAAGCGCTTCCGCCGCGCCCCGGGTAAGGCCGGGGAACAGGCCGAAGGACAAGTTGGCGGCGGACACCATCTCGTCGAGCATGATCTGCACGGTGCGCGGCAGGCCCTGTCCGCCGAACTCGGGATCGCCTGCGAGGCCGGGCCAGCCCGCCTCGACGAATTCCGCATAAGCCTCCGCGAAGCCCGGTGCGGTGACGACGTTACCGTCGACCAGCTTCGTGCCCGCCGCGTCGCCCGGCAGGTTCAGCGGGGCGAGGCGTTCGGTGCACATGCGACCGGCCATCGTCAGGACTTCGCCTGCAAGCTCGCTCGTCACTTCCTCCAGTCCCGGCAGCGCGGCCATCTGCGCGTCGAAATCGAGCACGTGCTCCAGCAGGAAACGCATCGTCGCGACGGGGGGCTGGTAGGTCGAGGGCATGATCATCTCCACAGGGGCTTGCGTGCTTGCGCGGCTTTCCATCTCATTGTACCAAACGATCGTTACAATCAAGGCGATGTTGCCATGACCCTTGAATTTCCTTGCCGATCGGTCGGCCGCGCTCCAACGCAGGCCCAATGAACGCACGCCATCCCGACAAGTCGAACCCGTCGCGCGAGGACGAGGTCGTGGCCGCCGCCGCCGCCCTCTTCGCCGAGCGGGGCTATGCCGCGACCAGCATTCGCGACATCGGCGAGCGGGTGGGCCTGCTGGGCGGCTCGCTCTACCACTACATCAAGAGCAAGGACGCGCTTTTCGTGCGCATCCACGATGCGGCGCTGCAGGCAGCGGAAGGCCGCATCCGCGCGGCGATCGAAGGGGTGGAGGAGCCCGCTGCGCGGCTGGCCAGGGCGTGCCGGGTGCTGCTGGCGATCCAGCTCGACCCGGCCTCGCTGACGATGCCGCTGATGAACGACTTTCGCGCGGTGCCAGACTCCGTGCGCGTGCAACTGGTCGCGCGGCGCGATGCATTCGAGCTACTGTTCGCGGACCTCGTCAATGCCCTGCCGCCGCAGCCGGGGCGCGACCCGGCGATCTATCGCATCCTGCTGCTCGCCACGCTCAATTCGGCGAGCGAGTGGTATCGGCCGGGGCGCCTCACCCTCGATGAAGTCGCCGACCAGATCCTCGGGGTCTACGCGGTCGGTTCCTGAGTAGGGACGGCGCGGCAGAGTCCTTCCTGCGCCACGCTGGCGACCAGCGTTCCCGCCCGGTCGTAAAGCGCGCCGCGCGCAAAGCCCCTCGCGTGACCGGCCCAGGGGCTGTCCATCGCGTAGAGCAGCCAGTCGTCCACCGGCGGAGTGGAATGGAACCACACCGTATGGTCGAGGCTGGCGACCTGCATGCCGGGCGAGAAAATGGCCTTCGAATGGGGCAGGATCGCCGTGGAAACGAGTGCGAAGTCGCTCGCATAAGTTAGCACGACGCGCCTGAGCATTTCGTCGCTGTCGATCGGCGCGGCCAGCCTGAACCACAGGAACTGGTGAGGGGTATCCGAGCCCTGCACAGCAGGCGGGCCGGGCCGGATCTCGAACGCGGCGAGGCGGTCGAGCATGGCCTGCGGGAATTTCTGGCCCGTCGCCGCGAGTGCTGTGACGAGGTCCGGGCACTGCTCGGGCGAGGGCACTTGCGGCATGGCGGCGGCGTGGGCGAAGCCGTCCTCGCGCCGATGGAACGAGGCCGCCAGGTTGAGGATCGGCTTGCCGCCCTGCATCGCCACGACGCGACGGTTGGCGAAGCTGCCGCCGTCGAAGTCGCGCAGCACGCGGTAGATGATCGGCCGCGTCGTATCCCCGGCGCGCAGGAAATAGGCGTGGAGCGAGTGCGCCTGCCGATCGCTGCCCGCCAGATCCCGTGCGGCGGCCGCCAGCGCCTGCGCCACCACGAGCCCGCCGAACACGCGGCCGGGCCGTTCCTCGGAGGCGCCGCCACGGAACAGGTCGGTGTCGATCTCCTCGACTTCGAGGAGAGCGCGCAGTTCGGCGACGGCAGCAGCAGGGTCAGTCATCGACGGGCCTTAGCGGGGAGCCTTCGAGCCACGCAAGGGCCTGCCGCTCGATCGAGAGCAGTTCCTCCAGTGTCTGGTCGATCGCCCGCTTCTGCTTGCGCAAGTCGGCGATACGCTCGCCGACCTTGGACTTGAGGGCGCGGACCTGTTCGTGATGCTCGGGATCGACGTCGTAGAGATCGAGGAACTCCTTGATCTCCCGGATCGAGAAACCGAGCCGCTTGCCGCGCAGGATCAGTTGCATCCGCCCGACCTCGCGCCGCGAATAGATGCGGGTGGTGCCGACCCTCTGCGGCGCGATCAGGCCCTTGTCCTCATAGAAGCGCAAGGTGCGCATCGTCACGCCGAGCAGGGTTGCGGCTTCCTGGATGCCCAGAAGTTGCGGCGGTTCGGGAGCGGGCGCGGCGCTCAAGCTGTGGTTCCGCCCGAGCCTTGGCCAGAGTTTTGGCCCTCACGCTTGGCAGCTTCTTCCGCGACGAGGTCTTTTTTGGACAGCTTGCCTACCATGGTCTTGGGGAGCGAATCCCGGAACTCGATCGAGGCGGGCATCTCGATCTTGTTCAGCCGTTCACGCAGGAAGTCCAGCAATGTCTCCTGATCCAGGATGTCCCCCCCGTGCAGCACTACGAATGCCTTGGGAGCCTGCCCGCGATAGGCATCGGGGATGCCGATCACGACCGCCTCGGCGACCATCGGATGCTCGTAAAGCGCTTCCTCGATGATGCGCGGATAGACATTATAGCCCCCGCAGAGGATCACGTCCTTGATCCGGTCGACGAGGAACAGATAGCCGTCCTCATCCAGATAGCCGATGTCGCCGGTGCGCAGGGCACCGTAGATGAAGGTCTTCTCGGTGTCCTCGGGACGGCCCCAGTAGCCCTGCATGATCTGCGGGCCGCGCGCGCAGACTTCGCCCTTTTCGCCGGGCGCGCAAAGGCGGGTGGGGTCGGAGGGATCGCGGATTTCCAGCGCGGTGCCGGGGAAGGCGGGGCCGCAGGCGTTGTCCTTGACCAGCCCTTCCAGCGGGTTGCAGGCGATGATCGGGCTGGCTTCGGAGAGGCCGTAGCCCTCGACGACGTTCACCCCGGTCTTCTCCTCGAACTCGCGGCGAACCTCCAGCGGCAGCGGCGCGCCGCCGGAGATGCAGACGCGCACGTTGTCGAACTCGCCGTGAAGCTGTTGGTGGTTGAGCGCGGTGTAGAGCGTGGGCACCCCGAAGAACTGCGTCGGCTTCGTGCGCTTGGCGGTGGCGAGGAAGGACTTCATCTCGAAGCGGGGCAGCAGGATCATCTCCGCCGCCGTGTCGACCGAGTAGTTCAGCACCGTCGTCAGCGCGAAGACGTGGAACAGGGGCAAGACACCCAGCGTGCGCTCCTGATGCTCGGGCATGTGGCCGACATGCGCGATCATCTGCGCCGAGTTGGCGGCCAGGTTCGCGTGGCTGAGCATCGCGCCCTTGGGCACACCGGTGGTGCCGCCGGTGTACTGCAGCACCGCGAGGTCGTTGGGATGGCGTTCGACCGGGTCCGGCTCTGCATCGCGGGCGATCAGGTTGGCCCAGCGCGCATAGCGCAAGTCGTGCGGCTCATGCGCGATGTCGTGGCGCTTGAAGAGCAGGAAGGCGCGGCGCTTGATCGCGGGCAGGGCGTCGGCGAAGGGGCAGACGACCACGCGCTTGAGGCAGGTCTTGCCGACCAGAGGCTCCAGCTTGGGCAGGCACAACGCGAGGTCGGTGGCGATCATCACCTCGCAGCCGGAATCGGTGACCTGATGCGCCATCTCGCGCTCGGTGTAGAGCGGGTTGAAGTTCACCACGACAGCGCCGATCCGCAGCACCGCGAAATAGGCGACCACGTAGTAGGGCGTATTGGGCAGGCACAGGCCGACACGGGTGCCCTTGGTGACACCAAGGTCCTGCAGGCCGCGGGCGGCTCGCTTCGCAAGCGCGCCGATTTCCGAATATGTCCACTTGCGGCCCATGAAGTCGACCGCCGGCCATGGCCCGTGGGCGTCCACGGCATGGTCGAGCAGGTCGGTCAGAAGACGCGGCGCGATCGGCGGCATCTCGTCCGTCGTTGAGGAGGCAGTGGCGGGAGCGACCCCGCCGATCGTCGCCGCGTCGATCATTAGAAGTGCATCCTTGCGCCGAGGGAGAAGACAAGAGCGGAAGCGTCCTTCAGCTCGCCGTTGGTGATCACCGGCGTCTGCACCGCCGTGCCCGCATAGGCAGCGGTGATGCGGTCGATCGGCGCATCCTTGAAGGTGATGTACGAGGCCGCCGCGTCGATGGTGAAGGCCGGGCTCGGCGAATAGCTGGTGCCTGCCGAGAAGTTCCAGCGGTTGCTGTCCGGCACGCGCGCGTCGCGGTTGCCGTCCTGCGTCGGGGTGATGCCGCGCTGGAAGCCGGTGCGCAGGACCCACTGCGGGTTGACCTGATAATCGGCGCCGATCGCCCAGGTCCAGCTGTTGCGGTAGTTCTCGGGGATCGACTGGTTGATCGGCGCGCCGATGTCGATGGTGTCGAACTCGCTCCAGCCCATGCGCACGACCTGCGCGTTGAGGGTCAGGCTCTTGCTCATCTGCGCGCGGGCGCTGCCGATGAACATCCACGGTGTGCTGAACGAAGCCTTGGCGTCGATCGTGCCGTTCTGCGCTGCGAGCGGACCGGCCAGCCCTTCGAGCGTCACCGTGCCATCCAGCTTGTGCTTGATCGAGGACTTGTAGGCAAAGCCCAGCGAGACCGGGCCGTCATGGTACTGCACACCGGCCGACCAGCCCACATCCCAGCCGTTGCCCTTGAGCGTCTGGTGCCCGTCCGCGAGCAGCGGCGACAGGTTGGGGAGGTAGTTGCCCAGCGTCGCATCGACGTACTCGATGTTCGCCGCGCCGCCGATGTAGAGGCCCTTGGCCAGTTCCACCGCGATCGAGGGCTGGATGTCGTAAGTGCGCAGCTTGGTCTTGTCGGCGCTGTAGCGCGCCCAGCTGTCGGCGTCGTAGTCGGTGGTGAACGAATAGGGTGCCGTCAGCGACAGGCCCACCGCCACGCGGCCGAACCCATAGGCGATCGCTCCCGAAGGCAGGTAGCCGTTATCGATCGGGTTCTTCGCCACCGGATTGCCGCCGACCGAGGCCGGGGCCTGCAGCGGGCGCACGATCACGGTGCCGTTGTCCACGACCTTGCCGCGCGGCAGGATCGCGCTGGCGCGCACGGATGCCTCGCCGCCCTGCATGCCCGCGATCGAAGCCGGGTTCCACCAGAGGGAATCGACGCCGGTATCAGCCGCCTCGCCCGAGAAGGCGCGGCCCTGTCCGCGGACGGACTGCTCCTGAAGGTAGAACGCCTGCGCGCTCGCCGATCCGCTCCACGCGAAGGCGACGACGCTGGCCGCGCTCGCAAGGAAGATGCGGTTGTACTTGGTATGCATTCGGTACTCTCCCTAGGTAATTGCTTTTTGGCAGCTACTTAACTGCCGCGCGGCCTACTTGATCCGCGTCCATGTCTGGGTTTTGCATAGCGGCCAGACGATGCAGCCCTTGAGCTTGAGGGTGTCCGCGCCCGCCGGGGTGATCGTGGCCTTGTAGGTGCCGCCGTCTTCCGGGTTGTAGATCGTCCCGCCCGACCAGGCGTTGCCGTCCTGCTTGAAGCCGCCGAGGATCTGCAGTCCCTTGAGGCGGCGATCGCGCTTGGATGCGTCCTTGTTGTTGATGTCCTTGAGTTCCGGGTTCTTCAGGATGTTCTCGGAAGACACCAGCTTGCCGCAGATCGAGCCGCCGCAGCGTTCGATCTCGACCACGCCGTGCTTGGCAGGCGTGCGCCACGAGCCTGCCAGCGCGCCCGCATCCGCCGCCAGCACCGGCGATGCGGTGACGATGGCGGCGCACAGGACAATCGGGGAACCCAACGCCAGCGCTGTAAGTTTAAGGAAGTGCATTTGCGACCTCTCCATCTCTCTCGCCCGGATTTCTAAGCTGGAACCGTGCCCCTGACTTCGCAGGTGACGACCGATCCCGACCGGATGGACTCGGCATATCCCAAAATTTGCTTGACGTATAGGGAAAGATTCGCACCTTAAGGGAAGACGTTCGGGAGAACGAGGATCGCTATGGATTCGGCACTCAAGCCGGCCGGGTCCGCCCATGGAGAGGAATGCATGCAAAGCGTCGTGATCGCGGGCTACGCCCGTTCGCCGTTTCACCTGGCCAACAAGGGCGCACTCGCCCGCGTCCGCCCCGACGACCTCGCCGCGCAGGTGATCCGGGGGCTGATTTCCAAGACCGGCGTGGAGCCCGCCGATATCGAGGACATCATCGTCGGCTGCGCTTTTCCCGAGGGAGAGCAGGGGCTTAACGTCGCGCGCCTGATCGGCCAGATTGCGGGACTGCCGCAGTCGGTCGGCGGGATGACGGTGAACCGTTTCTGCGGCTCCTCGATGAGCGCGATTCACATCGCCATGGGCCAGATCGCCGTAGGGGCTGGCGAGGTATTCATCTGCGCCGGTATCGAATCGATGAGCCGGGTGCCGATGAGCGGCTTCAACCCGCTGCCGAACCCGGCGCTGGCTAAGTCGACCGCCGCTTATATCGGCATGGGCGAGACGGCCGAAAACGTCGCTACCCAGTATCAGATTTCGCGCGGCGAACAGGAAGCGCTCGCCGTCGAGAGCCAGAAGAAGGCCGCCGCCGCGCGCGAAGCAGGCAAGCTGGCCGATGAGATCGTGCCCATCGAAACCAAGGGTGGCACCGTCAGCGAAGACGGTACGATCCGCCCCGAAACCACCGCCGAAGCCCTTGCTGGCCTGAAGCCCGCGTTCGATGCCAACGGTTCGGTGACGGCGGGCACCTCCTCCCCGCTGACCGACGGCGCCAGCGCGGTGCTGGTGACCACCGAGGAATACGCGCGTGCTCACGGACTGCCGATCCTCGCCCGCATCAAGTCGGTCGCGATCTCCGGCTGCGCGCCCGAGACTATGGGCCTCGGCCCGATCCTCTCGAGCCAGAAGGCGCTGGAGCGCGCGGGGATTTCCGCCAGCGACCTCGACGTCGTGGAACTCAACGAAGCCTTTGCGTCCCAGGCACTTGCCTGCATCAAGGACCTGAACCTCGACACCGCCAAGGTGAACATCGACGGCGGCGCGATCGCCATCGGCCACCCGCTTGGCGCGACCGGTGCGCGCATCGTCGGCAAGGCGGCATCGCTGCTCAAGCGCGAGGGCGGCAAGTACGCGCTCGCCAGCCAGTGCATCGGCGGCGGTCAGGGCATCGCCACCGTTCTGGAGGCCGTGGAATGAGCCAGCCGATCAAGAAAGTCTGTGTCATCGGCGCGGGCACCATGGGTGCCGGGATCGCCGCGCAGGTCGCCAATGCGGGCGTGCCGGTGCTGCTGCTCGACATCGTCCCGAAGGATGGCGCGAACCGCAATGCCGTGGCCGAAGGCGCGGTGGCGAAGATGCTCAAGACCGAGCCCGCGCCTTTCATGAGCAAGGCCGCCGCGAAGCTCGTCGAGACCGGCAACATCGAGGATCACCTTGAAAAGATTGCCGAATGCGACTGGGTGATCGAGGCCGTCATCGAACGCCTCGACATCAAGCAGGGCCTCTATGCCAAACTGGAGGCGGTGAAGCGCGAGGGGACGGCGGTGTCGTCCAACACCTCGACGATCCCGCTGGCGCAGCTGGTCGATGGCCGTTCCGAGGCGTTCAAGCGCGACTTCCTCATCACCCACTTCTTCAACCCGCCGCGCTACATGCGGCTGCTGGAGATCGTCACCGGGCCGGATACCGATGCCGGTGTCGCCGCGAAGGTCGAGCAGTTCGCCGACGTGGCGATGGGCAAGACGGTGGTGAAGGCCAAGGACACGCCGGGATTTATTGCCAATCGCATAGGTACTTACTGGATTCAGTTGGGCCTCAACGCGGCCTTCGACCAAGGCTTGAGCGTCGAACTGGCCGATGCCGTCGCGGGTAAGCCCATGGGCGTGCCCAAGACCGGGATTTTCGGCCTCGTCGATCTCGTCGGAATCGACCTGATGCCGCATCTGCAGGCCAGCCTGACCTCGACGCTGCCCAAGGACGACCCCTACCACGCCATCGCGCGCAGCCATCCGCTTATCGAAAAGATGATCGCCGACGGCTATACCGGACGCAAGGGAAAGGGCGGATTCTACCGCCTTAACAAGGAGATGGGCCGCCGCAAGGAGACCATCGACCTTGCGACCGGCGAATACCGCGAGACCATCCGCGCCGCAGGCCCCTCGGGCAAGGCGGGCCGCGGCGACCTTCGTGCGCTGGTCGAGACCAAGGGGCCGATCGGCGAATACGCCTGGGCGGTTCTGGGCGGGACGCTGGCTTATGCGGCCTCGCTGGTTCCCTCAGCGGCGGACGATGTGGTTGCGATCGACGATGCGATGAAGCTCGGCTACAACTGGAAGGCCGGGCCGTTCGAGATGATCGACAAGCTGGGCACCGCTTGGCTGGCGCAGCGCCTTGAATCCGAAGGAAAACCCGTCCCGGAAATCCTGAAGGTGGCGGGCGACAGGCCGTTCTACCGCGTCGAGAATGGTGTGCGGCAGGCACTGGCACTCAGCGGCACCTACGAGGACATTAAACGCCCCCAAGGTGTCCTCAGCCTTGCCGACGTGAAGCTGGCAGGCAAACCGCTGTTGAAGAATGCCTCCGCCGCGCTGTGGGACATCGGCGACGGTGTCACCGCCCTCGAATTCACCGGCAAGATGAACGCGCTCGACGGCGAGGTCATGAAGCTGATCGTCGAGGCGATTCCGCTGGTGGCATCGAAGTACAAGGCCCTGGTCGTCTACACCGACGCCGACAACTTCTCGGCGGGGGCCAACCTCGGCCTCGCGATCTTCGCGGTGAACATCGCCGCGTGGAGCGAGATCGAGAAGCTCGTCGCCGGTGGGCAGATGGCGTACAAGGGCCTGAAGTACGCGCCGTTCCCCGTGGTCGGTGCGCCGGCGGGCATGGCGCTGGGGGGCGGGTGCGAAATCCTGCTCCACTGCGATGCGATCCAGGCCCATGCCGAGCTGTATATGGGCCTCGTCGAATGCGGCGTCGGCCTCGTTCCGGGCTGGGGCGGCAATGGCGAACTGCTCGACCGCTGGCAGAGCAATCCGATGATGCCCAAGGGGCCGATGCCCGCCGTCGCCAAGGTGTTCGAGACGGTCTCCACCGCCTCGGTATCGAAGTCGGCCGCGCAGGCGAAGGAGATGCTGTTCCTGCGCGCGGACGATGCGATCACCATGAACCGCGATCGCCTGCTCTACGACGCCAAGCAGAAGGCGTTGTCGCTGGTCGAGGGCTACAAACCGCGCGAGGCCCCGCACTTCCGCCTGCCCGGCGAGAGTGGCCGCACCGCGCTGTCGATGGCGGCCGAGGGCTTCCACAAGCAGGGCAAGGCCACTGACTACGACATGGTCGTCTCCGATGCGCTGGCGACGGTGCTGACCGGCGGCGAGGCCGATCTGGTCGATGTGGTGAGCGAACAGGAACTGCTCAAGCTGGAGCGCGAGGCGTTCATGCGGCTGGTCCGGAGTCCGCGCTCGATCGCCCGGGTGGAGCACATGCTCGAAACCGGCAAGCCGCTGCGCAATTAAGATAACAGGGCGGCCACCGCGCCGCCCGAGGAGAGTGACACATGCAAGTCTATGAGGCGCCCCTGCGCGACATGCGGTTCGTGATCCACGAACTCCATCAGGACGACGGCTTCGGCAATCTGGAGGCGCTGGAGGAATTCAGCCCCGACCTCGTCGACGCCGTGCTCGAAGAGGCGGCCAAGGTGGCGCAGGAAGTTCTGCTGCCGCTCAACCGCTCGGGCGACATCGAGGGCTGCGTGCTGGAAAACGGCGTGGTCCGCACCCCCAAGGGCTTCAAGGAAGCCTACGAGATGTTCCGCGACGGCGGCTGGTGCGCGCTCGCGTCCGATCCCGAGTGGGGCGGGCAGGGCCTGCCCGAGGCGGTGAACAAGATGACCGAGGAGATGATCTGCTCGGCCAACCTCTCGTTCAGCCTCTACCCCGGCCTGACGCACGGCGGCACCACTGCGATCGAGGCTTACGCCAGCGAGGATCTGAAGCAGTTCTACCTGCCGAAGATGGTATCGGGCGAATGGTCGGGCACGATGTGCCTTACCGAGCCGCACTGCGGCACCGACCTTGGAATGCTGCGCACGAAAGCTGTCCCGCAGGAGGACGGCTCGTACAAGCTGACCGGCGCCAAGATCTTCATCTCGGCGGGCGAGCATGACCTGACGCCCAACATCGTCCACCTCGTCCTCGCGCGGCTGCCCGATGCGGCAGAGGGCGTGAAGGGGATCAGCCTGTTCCTGGTGCCCAAGTATCTGCCCAAGGACGACGGCACCCCGGGTCCATCGAACGGCGTCTCGGTGGCGGCGATCGAGCACAAGATGGGGCTCAAGGCCTCGGCCACCTGCCAGCTCAACTTCGACGATTCCACCGGCTGGATCGTCGGCAAGCCGGGCAAGGGCATGGAGGCCATGTTCAAGATGATGAACACCGAGCGTGTCTCGGTGGGCGTGCAGGGCCTTGGCGTCGGCGAGGCGGCCTATCAGTCGGCGGTCTACTACGCGAAGGACCGCCTGCAGGGCCGATCGCTCTCAGGCGTCAAGAACCCGAACGGCCCGGCCGATCCGATCATCGTCCACCCCGACGTGCGCCGCATGCTGATGACGATGCGCGCCTACAACGAAGGCTGCCGTGCGCTGGGCGGCTGGGTCAGCCGCGCGCTCGATGCCGAGAAGCACGCGACCGATCCCGCCGTGAAGCAGAACGCCGAGGATTTCATCGCGCTGATGACCCCGGTGGTGAAGGCGCTGTTCACCGACCTCGGCCACGAAAGCGCCAATCTGGCGGTGCAGGTCTATGGCGGCCACGGCTACATCGCCGAGAGCGGCGTGGAGCAGTACGCCCGCGATGCGCGCATCGCGATGATCTACGAGGGCACCAACGGCATCCAGGCGCTCGATCTGGTCGGGCGCAAGATGCCCGCGCACATGGGCCGCTATCTGCGCAGCTTCTTCCATCCGGTGTCGGCTTTCGTCGAGGCGAACAAGGCGGACGCGCAGTTCGGTCCGATGATCGCCGCGCTGGAGAAGGCGTTCGGTGCGCTGCAGCTTTCCACCGGCACCATCGCGCAGAAGGGCATGAAGGATCCCGAGGAAGCAGGCGCTGCGGCGACTGATTACCTGCGGCTGATGGGGCTGGTGGCGATGGCCTACTGCTTCGCGAAGTCGGCGATGATCGCGCGGGACAGGCTGGGCGAAGGCAGCGAGGACGCGGGCTTCTACAAGGCGAAGCTGGCGACGGCGCAGTTCTACTTCGATCGCATCCTGCCGCAGGCGACGGCGGCGTTCCTTGCGATCAAGGCGGGCAAGGCCTCGATGATGGCGCTGGAAGACGCGGCGTTCTGATGGGGGAGGGGTGGGGGTTGCCCACCCCCTCGTTCTAAAATCCGTCATCCCCGCGAAGGCGGGGACCCATCTGATGCCGGTGCAACAGGCTCTGTCATCAGTTGGGTTCCCGCCTTCGCGGGAATGAAGACGTGTAAACGAGAGTGACCTCTCATTCCCCTCCCGCTTGCGGGAGGGGGCAGGGGTGGGCCTCTATTAAGCCGCCACCGTCTCCGGCCGCATCAGTTCCTCGGCCATGCGATCGGCCACGACCGGCGGCGGCAGACCGTCGCTGGCGGCGGTGTCCAGCAGTTCGCGCATGCGCGGACCGATCGCCATGACCCGGCCGCGCACTTCGCTTTCGCTCTCGCCGAGGTATTCGGCCGCGACGTTGATGATGCCACCCGCGTTGGCGACGTAGTCCGGGGCATAGGCAATGCCGCGCTCCATCAGCAGGTCCGCGACATGCGGCGCGGCAAGCTGGTTGTTGGCCGCACCGCACACGACCTTTGCGTGCAATGCCTCGACCGTCGCGTCATCGAGCGCACCGCCCAGCGCGCAGGGCGCGAAGACTTCGGCCTCCACGGCGGCGATGCCCGCGATCCCCATGATCCGCGCGCCGGTTTCCTCGGCGAGACGCGCGCAGCGCAGCGGGTCGATGTCGGCAACCACCAGCTTCGCGCCCGCGCCGTGGAGCAGCCGCGCCAGCCCCGCGCCGACATTGCCGACGCCGGAGATCGCCACCGTCACGCCCGCAAGGCCGCTTCCGTAGCGGAACTCGACCGCCGCCTTCATCGCCTCGAACACGCCGAGCGCCGTCCAGGGCGAGGGATCGCCGCCGGCCAGACCCGGCAGCGCGGTGCGTCCGGCGACATGGCGGGTATGGCGGGCCACGCACTCCATGTCGGCGACGCCGGTGCCGACGTCCTCGGCGGTGACGTAGCGGCCATCGAGCTTCTCGACCGCCTCGCCGAATGCCTCGAACAACGCGCGGCGGTCGAAGTCACCGGCGGGGCGGCGTAGCACGGCCTTGCCGCCGCCGAGCGGCAGGTGGGCCATGGCGTTCTTGTAGCTCATGCCCTCGGCCAGCCGGAAGGCGTCGCGCATGGCGGCTTCGGGGTCGTCGTAAGTCCACAGGCGGCAGCCGCCCGCCGCAGGCCCGCGCGCGGTCGAGTGGATGGCGATGATGCCGTCAAGACCGGCGGCTTCGTCGGACAGGCGGACATATTCGATCGGCGGCATCATGCGCCGGGTCTGGGCAACCATCGTCAAGGCTCCATGCGGGAGTGGTGTTAGCCCCCGCATTATGCCGGGAGAGGCGAGGGCGTTCTGACCTCATTTCGACGTTGGCGGGGAAAATCCGACGCGACGAAGGTGCTGGCCTCGTGATATGCGGTGAAAATGACCGGACTTGATCCTTATGAGCGAAAAATTCTCCGCGAACTGCAGCGCGACGCGAATCAGACCACGGCGCAGATCGCCGAGCGGGTGGGGCTGTCCCCCTCGCCCTGCTGGCGGCGCATCGACCGGCTGGAGCGCGAGGGCTTCATCCAGCGCCGCGTGGCGATCGTCGACCGGCACAAGGTGGGCCTCAACGCGCATGTCTTCGTGCAGGTGAAGCTCAACGCCCATGGCCGCGCCAACCTCGATGAATTCGCCGCCAAGATCCGCGAATATCCCGAGGTTCTGGACTGCTACGTGCTGCTGGGCTCGGTCGATTTCATGATCCGGGTGGTCGCGGAGGACATCAGCGCCTATGAGCGCTTCTTCTTCGAGAAGCTGTCTCAGCTTCCCGGCGTTCAGGAAATCACCTCGACGGTCGCGCTGTCGGAGATCAAGGCGACGACCGCGTTGCCCATCTGATGGGGCCGATTTGAACGAACGAAAGGTTTTGGATGTCGCACCCCCTCACGATCGAGCCCACCCCCGAGGCCCCGCAACTGACGGACAGGATGCGCCTCAAGGCCATCGTCGCGGGCTCTGCGGGCAATCTGATCGAGTGGTACGACTTCTACGTCTACGCCTTCACCGCGCTCTATTTCTCCTCGGAGTTCTTCCCCAAGAGCGACGCGCTGGTGCAGGTCATGGCGACCAGCGGCATCTTCGCGGTGGGCTTCCTGATGCGCCCGATCGGCGGGTGGTTCTTCGGGCGCTATGCCGACCGGCACGGGCGGCAGAAGGCGATGGTCGTCTCGGTGCTGATGATGGGCGCGGGCGCACTGCTGATCGCCGCGCTGCCGACATACGCGACGATCGGCGTCGCGGCCCCGGCGCTGCTGCTGGTGGGACGCATGCTGCAGGGCTTCTCGACCGGCGGGCAGTACGGCACGGCGGCTACGTATCTCTCCGAGATCGCCGGGCCGAAGCGACGCGGGTTCTGGTCCTCGTTCCAGTACGTCACGCTGATCGGCGGGCAGCTGACCGCGACTTTGGTGATCCTGCTGCTTCAGCAGCTCCTGGGCGACGCCGGGATGAAGGCGTGGGGCTGGCGCATCGGCTTCCTGATCGGTGCCGTCGCCGCTGGGTGCATCGTGCTGCTGCGCGATCACATGCACGAAACCGCCGACGCCAGGGACCGTGAAGGCGCCGAGGCTGGAAGCCTTGCGGAACTATTCCGCCACTCGACCCGCGCCTTCCTGATCGTCGCGGCGCTGACGGCGGGCGGCAGCCTGATGTTCTATTCCTTCACCACCTATATGCAGAAGTTCCTCGTCCTGACCGTCGGCATGGCCAAGGAGACGGCGACGCTGATGATGACGGCGGTGCTGATCGTGTTCATGATCCAGCAGCCGCTGATGGGCCTGCTCTCCGACCGGATCGGGCGGCGCAACAACATCGTCGCCTTCGCCGCGCTGGGCGTGGTGTTCACGGTGCCGCTGTTCAGCGCGCTGGCGGTGACGAAGAGCCCGGTCACCGCGTTCCTGCTGATCGCGGCGGGGCTGACGATCTGCAGTTTCTACACCTCCGTCAGCGGGCTGTTCAAGGCGGAGCTGTTCCCCGTCCATGTCCGCGCGCTGGGCGTGGGCCTTGCCTACGGCGTCGCCAACGCGCTGTTCGGCGGCACGGCGGAGAACGTGGCCTTCGCCTTCAAGCAGATCGGGATGGAGCACGGCTTCTACTGGTATGTCACCGCGTTCTGCGTGGTGTCGCTCGTGGCGGCGCTGATGCTGCCCGACACCCGCCGCGAAAATCCGCTGGACCGCGTGGCCACGGCCTAGAGCCTGCATCGTCGTTGCGAGCGAACCGAAGCAATCGAGGGTAGTCTTGCGCCGCTCTGGATTGCTTCGCTGCGCTCGCAATGACGAGAAGAGATGTAATCCAACATCGACATGCGGGACGGTACTATATCCTGCTGTGTATAGTTGTGCTGTGCACAGTGATGAACATTACTCAACATCGCATGCAATCGTGACGCCGTAGCGTCGGGCAACTTATCCGGGCAGAGTGGGTTGATGGTCACATAGGGCGCGCCTTGGGCAAGGAAGGCGTGAACCGGCTGCGGTTTTGCCGTGGTCGTCTCTTAAAAGAAAGCATCACCCATGACGGAAGGATACGGAGCGATCTCTCGGCGCGACGTTCTCAAGACCAGTGCGACGGGCGCGGCGATCGCCGGTTCGCTCGGCCCGGGCAACGTGGCGATGGCACAGGCTCAGACCGCCGCGCCGCCGCATGCCGCCGTCAGCCTCAAGATCAACGGCAAGGCGACCCGGCTGGAGCTGGACACCCGCACCACGCTGCTCGATGCCCTGCGCGAGCATGTGAAGCTGACCGGCACCAAGAAGGGCTGCGACCACGGCCAGTGCGGCGCCTGCACGGTCATCGTCAACGGCCGCCGCATCAACTCGTGCCTGACCCTGGCGGTGATGCACGAGGGCGACGAGGTGACCACCATCGAAGGCCTCGGCAGCCCCGACAACCTGCACCCGATGCAGGCCGCCTTCGTCGAGCATGACGGCTACCAGTGCGGCTACTGCACGCCGGGCCAGATCTGCTCGGCCGTCGCGGTGCTGGAGGAAATCCGCGCCGGCGTGCCCAGCCACGTCACGGCCGACGTCTCCAAACCCTCGCCGATGACGACGACCGAGATGCGCGAGCGCATGAGCGGCAACATCTGCCGCTGCGGCGCTTACTCCAACATTGCCGAAGCCATGGCTCAGGTCGCAGGAGTGAAGGCATGAGGCCGTTCACCTATGAGCGCGCCACGAGCGCGCAGGATGCGGCTGCGAAAGTCGCCGCGACGCCGGGCGCGCGCTTCATCGCGGGTGGCACCAACCTGCTCGACCTGATGAAGCTGGAGATCGAGACGCCGACGCACCTGATCGACGTCAACGGTCTCGGTATGGATAAGATCGAGCCTATAGACGGCGGCGGCCTGCGCATCGGTGCGCTGGTCCGCAACACCGACCTCGCCGCCGACGCGCGCGTGCGCAAGGACTACGGCGTGCTCACCCGCGCGCTCGTCGCGGGCGCCTCGGGCCAGCTGCGCAACAAGGCGACGACGGCGGGCAACCTGCTCCAGCGTACCCGCTGCCCGTACTTCTACGACGTCAACATGCCCTGTAACAAGCGCAAGCCCGGCTCGGGCTGCGCGGCGATCGGCGGTTTCAGTCGTCCGCTCGGCGTGATCGGCACCAGCGACGCCTGTATCGCCACGCATCCCAGCGACATGGCGGTGGCGATGCGCGTGCTCGATGCCTCGGTCGAGACGATCCGCCCCGACGGCACCACCCGCGCCATCCCCATCGCCGACTTCCACACGCTGCCGGGCCAGACCCCGCACGTCGAAACCGCGCTGGAGAAGGGCGAGATGATCATTTCCGTCGCGCTCCCCAAGCCCAAGGGCGGTACGCATATCTATCGCAAGGTTCGCGACCGTGCCTCTTACGCCTTCGCGCTAGTCTCCGTCGCGGCGGTGATCGGCAAGGACGGGAAGGGCGCCGTCGCCCTCGGCGGCGTCGCGCCGAAGCCGTGGCGTGTCGAGGAAGCCGACGCCCTGCTGCCCAAGGGCTCGAAGGCCGTCGCCGAGCGCCTCTTCGCCGGAGCCACCCCGCGCGAGGACAATGCATTCAAGCTGACCCTCGCCCAGCGCACCATCGCGGCGGTTCTTGCGGAGGCAAAGGCATGAAGTTCGACCAACCCGCAGGGACCAACCCGATCGACCGCATGAAGGTCGTCGGCAAGCCCACCACGCGCATCGACGGCCCGCTCAAGGTCACCGGCCACGCGCCTTACGCCTACGAGCATCAGGAACTGCCGGGGAAACCGGCTTACGGCTACGTCGTCGGCTCGGCGGTGGCGAAGGGCACGATCCGCTCGATGGACACCTCCCGCGCCGAACGCGCGCCGGGGGTGGTCGCCGTGGTCACGCACCGCAACGCGGGCAAGATCGCTAAGGGCAACTTCAACACCGCGATGCTGCTCGGCGGCCCGAAGATCCAGCACTACCACCAGGCCATCGCCGTGGTCGTCGCCGAAACCTTCGAGCAGGCCCGCTCCGCCGCCGCGCTGATCGACGTCGATTATGCGCGTGACGGCGGCGCCTTCGACCTCGCCGTGGCCAAGGTCGATGCGCCCGATGCCACCGGTTCGGACGCGCCGACCGCCGTGGGCGACTTCGCGGGAGCCTTCGCCGCCGCGCCGGTGCAGCTCGACCAGATGTACACCACGCCCGACCAGAGCCACGCGATGATGGAGCCGCATGCCACCATTGCCGCGTGGGAGGGCGACAAGCTCACGGTCTGGAGCGCCAACCAAATGGTCGCGTGGGGTGCGGGCGATCTTGCCCGCACGCTGCAGATTCCCCCTGAGAACGTGCGCCTGATTGCGCCTTATATCGGCGGCGGTTTCGGCGGTAAGCTGTTCCTGCGCTCGGACGTGCTCATGGCCTCGTTGGGTGCGAAGGCGGCGAAGCGTCCGGTCAAGGTCGCGCTGCCGCGTCCGTTCATGGGCAACAACACCACGCACCGTCCCGCGACGATCCAGCGCATCCGCCTCGGCGCGACGAAGGACGGCAAGCTGACCGCCATCGGTCACGAAAGCTGGTCGGGCGATCTCGAAGGCGGCGGCCCGGAAAGCGCCACGCAGCAGACCAAGCTGCTCTACGCGGGTGCAAACCGCATGACCGCGCTGCGCCTCGCCGTTCTCGACCTGCCCGAAGCCAACGCCATGCGCGCGCCGGGCGAGGCGCCCGGCCTGATGGCGCTGGAAATCGCTGTCGACGAACTGGCCGAGAAGCTGGGCATGGACCCGGTGAAGCTGCGCGTCATCAACGATACCCAGGTCGATCCCGAAAAGCCCGAGCGCCCGTTCTCGCAGCGCAACCTCGTGCGCTGCCTGGAAGAGGGCGCCGAGCGCTTCGGCTGGGCGCGGCGCAAGGCTCCCGGCCAAGTGCAGGACGGCCGCTGGCTGATCGGCATGGGCGTGGCGGCGGCGTTCCGCAACAACCTCAACATGAAGTCCGGCGCGCGTGTTCGCCTCAGCCCTTCGGGGCAGGTGACGGTCGAGACCGACATGACCGACATCGGCACCGGCACTTACACCATCATGGCGCAGACCGCGGCCGAGATGATGGGCGTGCCGCTCGCCAAGGTGACGGTGAAGCTGGGCGATTCCTCGTTCCCGGTCTCGGCCGGATCGGGCGGGCAGTGGGGTGCGAACTCCTCGACGGCGGGGCTCTACGCGGCTTGCGTCAAGCTGCGCGAGGCGATCGTCAGCAAGCTGGGCCTCGGGCCGGGCGAGGCGACGTTCGAGAACGGACAAGTCCACGTCGGCAACCGCGTCGCCGACATTGCCGCTGCGGCCAAGGGCGGCGAGATCGTGGTGGAAGACTCGATCGAGTTCGGCGATCTCGGCAAGAAGTTCCAGCAGTCCACTTTCGGCGCGCACTTCGTCGAGGTGGCGGTCGATCGTTACACCGGCGAGACGCGCGTGCGGCGCATGCTGGCGGTCTGCGCGGCGGGGCGCATCCTCAACCCCACGGCGGCGCGCAGCCAGGTGATCGGCGCGATGACCATGGGCGTGGGCGGCGCGCTGATGGAGGAACTGGCGGTCGACAAGCGCTTCGGCTTCTTCGTCAACCACGACCTCGCCGGGTACGAAGTGCCGGTCCATGCCGACATTCCGCATCAGGAGGTCGTGTTCCTCGACGAGGCGGACGACAAGGTCTCTCCCATGAAGGCCAAGGGCGTGGGCGAACTGGGCCTGTGCGGCGTCGGCGCGGCGGTGGCGAACGCGATCTACAACGCCACCGGCGTGCGCGTGCGCGATTATCCCATCACGCTGGACAAGCACCTCGACAAGCTGGGCGAAGTGGTCTGAATCCTCCCCCGACGGGGGAGGGGGACCATGCGAAGCATGGTGGAGGGGCACAGCCGGCTAACGTGACCTCTCGTAATCCGAGAGTGCGCCTTCACCACCTTTCAGGTGGTCCCTCTCCCCGCTTGCGGGGAGGAATTGAAGCGGCGCGCTTTGCGGCCTACGCTGGGGTCATCATCTTCAGGACACACCCGTAAATGCCCTTCCGGCGTTCCGATCTTGCCGACCTTTCGTATTTCCTTGCCATCGCGCGGCACCGCAACTTCCGCAAGGCGGCGACCGAACTGGGCGTCAGCGCCTCGGCGCTCAGCCATTCGCTGCGCGGGCTGGAGGAGCGGCTCAAGGTCCGCCTCGTCAACCGCACCAACCGCTCGGTCACGCTGACGGCGGCGGGCGAGGACCTGCAGGCCGCGATCCGCGACCCCTTCGCCGCGATCCACGAGGCCGAGGACCTGCTCAACCTCCACCGCGACGCCCCCACCGGCCGCGTGCGCCTCAACGTCCCCGACGAGGCGGCGATGCGGATGCTGGCGCCGGTGCTGCCCGAATTCGTCACGCGCTACCCCGACGTGGAACTCGATATCAGCGTGGACAACACGATGGTGGACGTGATCGAGGCGGGCTTCGACGCAGGGATACGCTTCGGCGGCACCGTGCCCGAGGACATGATCGCCCAGCGCCTTTCACCCGATTTCCGCTGGGTGGTGGCCGGCGCGCCCGCCTATTTCGCAAAGCACGGCGAGCCGCAGCATCCCGACGACCTCATGCGTCACCAGTGCATCCGTCTGCGCCTCGGTAACGGGCGGATGTACAACTGGGATTTCGACCGGGGCGAGGAGTCCCTCGCGCTGGCGGTGCCCGGCGGCATCATCGTCGACAACGGCAGCGTCAGCCGCGCACTGGCCCTGAGCGGCATGGGCCTGATGTACGCGGCGGAACCGGCCATCGCTCCGCTGCTGGCCGACGGCTCATTGCGCGCGGTGCTGCAGGAGTGGGCCTCGCCGGGGCCGGGCTACTTCATCTATTATTCCAGCCGGCGCCAGGTGCCGAGGGGCCTTCGCCTGCTGATCGACCTGATCCGCGAGATGAAGCCGCTGGGATGAGCAGACCCTTCGACAAGCTCAGGGTGAGCGGAATTGGTGTAAACCTTCCAATCCGCTCAGGCTGAGCTTGTCGAAGCCCCATCGGGAAAGACTGCGCCCGCCTCAATAATCCTCGGTGTCGATCGAGGCGTTCATGGTCGGCGAATAGCGGTGACCGCTGACCGTCTGCTGGTTGATGATCTCTCCGGCACGCGCGATCACCTCCGGCGCGATGTCCAGCGTCATCGTCCCGTGGTTCTGGTCGAAGTGCGCGATCGAACGGGTGCCGGGGATCGCATGCAGGTGCTCGCCCTGCGCCAGTACCCAGGCCAGCGACAGCTGCGCGGGCGTCGCCCCGGCTTCTGCGGCGAGGGCGGCAAGCTGCTCGATCAGCGCGAGGTTGGCCGGCCAGTGCTCTGCCGAGAAGCGCGGCATGCTCAGGCGGATGTCCTTGCCGCCCAGCTGCTCGGGCGCGGTGATCTCGCCGCACAGCGCGCCGCGCCCGACCGGGGAGAACGCGACCAGCGCGATGCCGAGCTCACGCGTGGTGTCCAGCACGCCCAGTTCGACGTTGCGGGTCCAGAGCGAATATTCGGTCTGCACCGCCGCCATCGGATGCACCGCGTGCGCCTCGCGGATATGCGCGCTCGACCATTCGGAGACGCCGTAGGACCCGATCTTGCCTGCCTCGATCAGCCGGGCCATCGCGCCGACCGAATCCGCGATCGGCGTGTCGCGGTCGAGCCGGTGCATGTAGAACAGGTCGACATGGTCGGTGCCCAGCCGCTTGAGGCTGGCATCGATAGAGGCGGCGATGCTCTCCGGGCGGCAGTCGGTGCCGCGACGCTCGCCTTCGAGCACGATGCCGGTCTTGGTGGCGAGGAAAAATTCGTCGCGCCGATCCATGATCGCCTCGCGCAGAGTCTCCTCGCTGACGCCCATGCCGTAGATGTTGGCGGTGTCGAAATGGTCGCAACCGGCGTCCAGGGCATGGCGGAACAGCGAAACCGCATCCGCGCGATCGGGCGCCTCGCCGTAGGCCCAGGCGATGTTCATGCAACCGAGGCCGATGGCGGCGACTTCGCGGCCGGCGAGAAGGCGTTTGGTCATGGGGTATCCTGTATTCGGGGGAACCGCAGAGGTCGGCCAAATTGCCTGGCCAGTCAAGCGCGTGGGACGCAGCAGGCTTGCAGAGATTGCATGTGAATATATGCAACTAAGTCGCAATAGCGATGGACATGATGAACTTGTGCCTTATCTAACCCGATGACGACATTGCATGAGCGAAGGAGGTCTCGAAGCCATGGAAACCCGCCGCGAATCCGACAGCATCGGTGAAATCGACGTACCCGCCAACGCCTACTGGGGCGCGCAGACCCAGCGCTCGATCGAGAACTTCCCCTTCGGCGAAACCGAGCGCATGCCGATCGCCATCGTCCATGCCCTGGCGCTGGTGAAGCAGGCGGCGGCGCGGGTGAATCGCAAACACGGGCTCGAAGCGAAAGTGGCGGACGCCATCGAGACGGCGGCGCAGGAAGTCGTCTCGGGCAAGCTCGACGACCAGTTCCCGCTGGTGATCTGGCAGACCGGCTCGGGCACGCAGTCCAACATGAACGTCAACGAGGTGATCGCGGGCCGCGCCAACGAGATCCTGACCGGTACGCGCGGTGGCAAGTCGCCGGTCCATCCCAACGACCATGTGAACATGGGCCAGTCCTCGAACGACAGCTTCCCCACCGCGCTGCATGTGGCGGCGGCGCGCGCGGCGAACGACAAGCTCTACCCCGCGGTGGCGCAGCTCCATTCCTCGCTTCAGGCCAAGTCGGAAGCGTGGAAGGACATCGTCAAGATCGGCCGCACGCACCTGCAGGACGCGACGCCGGTGACGCTGGGGCAGGAATTCTCCGGCTACGTCCAGCAGCTTCACCTTGCGCGCGGCCGCATAGAACCGGCCGTCTCGGGCGAAGTGAGCGCGCTGGCGCAGGGCGGTACGGCGGTCGGCACCGGGCTGAACGCGGTGCCGGGCTTCGACGTCGACGTGGCGGCCGAACTCGCCAGCCTCACCGGCCTTCCGTTCCGCACTGCCGAGAACAAGTTCGAGGCGCTCGCCTCCAACGATCCGCTGGTGCACTTGTCTTCCACGCTGGCGACGCTGGCGGTGGCGCTGACCAAGATCGCCAACGACGTGCGCTGGCTGGGTTCCGGCCCGCGCTCCGGCCTTGGCGAACTGGACCTGCCCGCGAACGAGCCGGGCAGTTCGATCATGCCGGGCAAGGTCAATCCCACCCAGTGCGAGATGCTGACGATGGTGTCCGCGCAAGTCATCGGCAACCATCAGGCAGCTACAATCGGCGGCCTGCAGGGCGCGTTCGAGCTGAACGTGTTCAAACCGCTGATCGGCGCGGCGGTGATCCGCTCGATCGACCTGCTTTCGGTCGGCATGGTCAGCTTCGCCGAACGCTGCGTCGACGGTATCGAGCCCAACCGTGCGCGGATTGCCGAACTGCTCGACCGCTCGCTGATGCTGGTGACCGCGCTGGCGCCCGAGATCGGCTACGACAACGCCGCCAAGATCGCCAAGCACGCGCATGCCGAGGGCCAGACGCTCAAGCAGGCGGCGCTGGAACTGGGGCTGGTGGACGAAGCGACGTTCGACCGCGTGGTGCGCCCCGAAACGATGGTGTGAGTGGCGAAGGGGGGGAGGGCGCTTCCCCCCTTTTTTCGTCATTGCGAGTGAAGCGAAGCAATCCAGCGCGGCTTAGTACTGCCCTGGATTGCTTCGCTTCGCTCGCAATGACGAGACTGGAATGGGGTTGGTGCTCTCATTTTTGCAACGATCCGTTCCGATCATTGCGTTTGATCGCGCAGGTCTGGCAAGGCAGTTAGGACCCGGGTGCGGGGCGTGGACTTTGACGGTCGCGTGGCGCACCTTCCTGACCCTTCCGACCGCGCGAGACCATGGCCGAACACCCCGCCAATTCCCCCCGTCCTGAAGTACCGCAGGGCGAAGCGGAGATCGCCGCCGCGGCTGCCGCGCGTGCCTTGCCGATCCTGCCCGAGTGCGCGCCTGGCGTTGCCGCCAACCTCGCGCTGCTGGCGCGCCATGTCCGCACGATGCGGGGCGAGCCGGCATGAGGTCGATCGCACAAACCGCCGCCGCCGTGCGCGCCGGGACGCTCAGCGCCCGCGCCATGGTGGAAGAAGTGCTGATCGCCCTGGTCGCCGACGAGCATGTAGCCGTCACCCGCGTCCTGCACGACCGTGCCCGTGCCGAGGCCGACGCGGTCGATGCGATGGTGGCTGCCGGGCGCGATCCGGGGCCGCTGGCGGGCGTGCTCTATGGTGTGAAGGACCTGTTCGACCTCCAAGGGCTGCCGACCACGGCAGGCTCCACGATCTACGTCGACGCCGCCCCCGCCAGGTCCGATGCCGAGGCAGTGGCCAGGCTCAAGGCGGCGGGCGCGATCTGCCTCGCCACTCTCAACATGGACGAGTTCGCCTACGGCTTCGCGACGATCAACGCGGCTTACGGCACGACCCGCAATCCTCACGATCCCTCCCGCCTCGCAGGCGGTTCCTCGGGCGGCTCGGCTGCGGTCGTCGCGGCCGGGCTGCTCGCTTTCGCGCTGGGATCGGACACCAACGGTTCGATCCGCGTGCCCGCCAGCTTGTGCGGTCTCTATGGCCTGAAGCCCACGCAAGAGGGCCTGCCGCTGGCGGGCGTGTTTCCCTTCGCCGAGAGCTTCGACGACATCGGCCCCTTCACCCGCTCGGTGGAGGATATGGCGCTGGTCTGGCAGGTACTCGCAGGGCGCGAGCCCGCAAGCCGCAGCGAGTTTCGCATCGCCCGCCTCGGCGGCCGTTTCCGCGAGAACGCGCAAGGCGAGCAGCTTGCCGCCATCGATGCCATCGCCCCCGATGCACCGCTGATCGAACTGCCCGAGATTGCTCGCGCGCGCTCTGCCGCCTTCATCATCACCGCCTATGAGGGCGGCACGCTTCACCGCCAGGCGCTGGCCGAAAACGCGATGGGTTTCGACCCGCAGGTCCGCGACCGCCTGCTGGCCGGTGCCCTGCTGCCTGAGACGCTCTACGAAGAGGCACAGGCTTTCCGCGCCGAATACCGCGCCCGGATCGAGGCGCTGGTGGCTGACTACGACGTGCTGCTCGCCCCGGCGACACCGACTTTCGCGCCGCCGATCGCCGATCCGCGCATCCTGATCGATGGCGCGCTGTCTCCGGCGCGGGCGGATCTGGGCATTCATACCCAGCCGATCACCTTCACGGCATTGCCGTCGCTGGCGGTTCCGCTCTACCGGCCGGGCATGCTGCCGATCGGCCTGCAACTGATCGGCGGACCAGGGCGAGAGCCCGACCTGTTCGCCTTCGCCGCCATGCTCGAAGCGAACGGGACGATCGGATTTTCCATGCCGCTGGGGGCGGCGCGTATTATTGATTTTACGCCGCCTGTGGCGGCGAGGGGGTAACAGGCGTGACGCAGACCGCAACCACCATCGATGCACCGGAGGTCGTGCCTTCGGGCAAACTGGACCGCTACTTCTCGCTGACCGCGCGCGGCACCACCGCGCGCACGGAAGTGCTGGCGGGCATGACCACGTTCCTGACAATGGCCTACATCGTGCTGGTCAATCCCGCGATCCTGGGCAGCGCGGGGATGCCGGTCGCCTCGGTGGCGGCGGCGACGTGCTTTGCGGCGGCCTTCGCCTCGATCCTGATGGGCTTCGTGGCCAACACCCCGCTGGCGCTGGCGCCGGGCATGGGGCTGAACGCCTATTTCAGCTTCACCGTCGTGCAGCAGATGGGCGTGCCCTGGCCAGTGGCGCTGGGCTGCGTGTTCATCTCGGGCGTGGCATTCCTGCTGCTGACGCTGACGGGCATCCGCCAGCTGATCGTCACCTCGATCCCGCAGTATCTCTTCGCGGCGGTGGCGGGTGGCATCGGCCTGTTCATCGGCTTCATCGGCCTCAAGGATTCCGGCATCGTCGTTGCCAATCCGGCGACGTTCGTGGCGCTTGGCGACCTGAAGGCGCCCGGAGCGGCGCTGGCGCTGTTCGGCCTGCTGGTGATCGGCGCGCTGTCGGTGTGGAACGTGCGCGGGGCGATGCTGATCGGCATCCTCGCCACCACCGTGGTCGGCTGGATCGCGGGCATGGTCTCGATCAGCCCCGAGCCTTACTCGCTCTCCGCGCTGACCGGGACCGCGTTCCAGCTCGATCTTGCGGGCGTCTTCGGGCTTTCCGGCAAGCATGGCCTCGGCCTGCTGGAGATCCTGTTCGTCTTCCTCTTCGTCGACCTGTTCGACAACATCGGCACCCTCGTCGCCGTCACCAAGCGTGCCGGGCTGATGGACGCGGCGGGCCGCATTCCGGGCCTCAATCGCATCCTCGTGACCGACGCGGTCGCCACGATGGTCGGCTCGATGGCGGGCACCAGCACCGTCACCAGCTATGTCGAGAGCGCCGCGGGCGTGCAAGTCGGCGGTCGCACGGGCCTGACTTCGGTGGTCACCGGCGTGCTGTTCCTGGCGATGATGTTCGTGGCGCCTTACGCGCAGGTGATCCCGCTGGCCGCCACCGCGCCCGCGCTCATCATCGTCGGCGGCCTGATGCTGCTGCCGCTGACCGAAGTGGAATGGGAAGACCCGCTCGCGGCGATCCCGGCGTTCCTTACAGTGGCGATGATCCCGCTGACGTTCTCGATCGCCAACGGCCTTGCCTTCGGCATCACCGCCCACGCCGTGCTCAAGATCGTGCGCGGGACGATCACGAAGAAGGACAGCTTCCTGCTGGTGCTGGCGCTGCTGTTCGTCGCCCGCTTCGTGTGGATGGGCGGCGCCTGATGCGCGCCGTCATCGCCTCGGCTCTTGCCCTCGTCGCCCCGTGCCTCGCTTCGCCTGCGCTGGCGGACGAGCGGCTGGACCTCACCCCCCGTACCTTGGTGATGACGGCCTATCAGCCCGAATGGAACGCGTTAGTCCATGCCGTGAGCGAGCAGAAGGAACATAGCCTCAACGGGTCGACTTACCTGACCGGTACGCTGGAGGGCAAACCGGTGCTGCTGATGCAGAGCGGCGTGTCGATGGTGAACGCGGCGATGAACACCCAACTGGTGATTGACCGCTTCACCGTGAAGCGCATCGTCTTTTCAGGCATCGCGGGCGGTGTCGATCCGTCACTGACGATCGGCGACGTCATCGTGGCGGAAGACTGGGGCCAGTACCTGGAAGTCAACTTCGCGCGCAAGGCGGGCCGCAAGGGCTGGAAATCGCCTGAGGCCGTCTCGCCCGAGGCACCGGGCAACTGGAACTTCATCTTCCCGCGCGGGGTTACGGTGCCCAATGCCGCTACCCCGTCGAAGCGGTTCTTCACCTTCGCGATGGACCCGGCATTGCTGGATTTGGCGGGCAAAGTCGCGCCGACGATCGCGATGGAACGCTGCGTACCGCCTTCGGAGCACCAGCTTCCCGGCAGCGAACTGTGTCTCGCCAAGCCGCCCAAGGTCGTCGTCGGCGGCACGGGCGTCAGCGCAGGGGTCTATGCCGACAATGCCGAGTTCCGCGAATATCTCTACAAGGCCTGGCACGCCCGCGTGCTCGACATGGAGAGTGGGGCAGTGGCGCAGGTCGCCTATGCCAACCAGGTGCCGACGATCGTGTTCCGCTCGCTGTCCGACCTTGCGGGCGGCGACAAGCACAAGAACATGGAGGACACTTACGAGCGCCTCGCCTCGGTGAACTCCGCCCACGTGGTGCGCGCCTTCGTGGCGGCGCTTCCGGACTGAGAGGTTTTATGCAGACCGTAACCGCCCGCAACGGCATCGCCACCGCGCCGCACTTCCTCGCCGCGCAGGCGGGCCGCGACGTGCTTGCCGACGGCGGCAGTGCGGTGGAGGCCTGCGTCGCCATCGCCGCGACGCTGGCCGTCGTCTATCCGCACATGACCGCGATTGGCGGCGACGGCTTCTGGGTGATCCGCGAGCCGGACGGCACCGTGCACTCGATCCACGGCTGCGGCGGCGCGGCGGCGACGGCCGACCTGTCGCTCTATGCCGGGCTGGAGGCGGTGCCGACGCGCGGGCCTCTGGCGGCGAATACGGTGGCGGGGACGATCTCCGGCTGGGCGGCGGCGCTGGAGGCAGATTACTGCACCTTGCCGCTTGAGCGGCTGCTGCGCGATGCGATCACCCATGCCCAGAACGGCGTGACGGTGACGAAGGGCGGCGCGGCCATCGCGGCAGGGAAGGGCGACGAACTGCGCGGACAGCCCGGCGCCTACGCCGCGACCTTCGAGCCGGAAGGCCGCCCGTTGGCCGAGGGCGACACGCTGCGTCTCCCCGCGTTGGCGGAGACCTTGCGCAAGCTGGCTGCGAACGGGCTGCAGGACTTCTACACCGGCGAACTGGCCGCTTTGATCGCCGCCGATCTGGAGGCGCTAGGCAGCCCGGTTTCCGCCGCAGACCTCGCCGCGCACACGGCGACCCGGCCGGACCCGCTGCATACGCGCGTCGGCGGTGCGACGCTCTACAACGCGACGCCGCCGACGCAGGGTTTCGCCTCGCTGCTGATCCTGGCGCTGTTCGACCGGCTCAAGGCCGATGCCCCCGAAGGCTTCGACCACGTCCATGGCCTTGTCGAGGCCACCAAGCAGGCGTTCCTGCTGCGCGACGTGCATGTCGGCGATCCGGCGTACACGGACTTCGACTTTAAGGCGCTGCTCTCCGACCCCGCCGCGCTGGACGACCTCGCCGCGCGGATCGACCCGGCCAAGGCGCTGGAATGGCCGCAGCCGCCGCAGTGGGGCGATACCTGCTGGTTCGGCGCCGCCGATGCCGAGGGCCGGGTGGTGTCGTGCATCCAGTCCACCTATTTCGAGTTCGGCTCGGGCCTCGTGCTGCCGCAGACCGGTATCACCTGGCAGAACCGGGGCAGCTCGTTCCGGCTGGCGGAGAGCGGCTGGAATGCCCTGCAGCCCGGGCGCAAGCCGTTCCACACGCTCAACCCCGCGCTGGCCGTGTTCGACGATGGGCGCATCATGGCCTACGGCACGATGGGCGGCGAGGGCCAGCCGCAGACGCAGGCCGCGCTGTTCAGCCGCTACGCCCGCTTCGGCATGGACCTCCAGGACGCGATCAGCGCCCCGCGCTGGCTGCTCGGCCGGACCTGGGGGGACGTCACGACCTCGCTCAAGCTGGAGGACGGTTTTGACGAAGCGCTCTATGCGCAGCTGACCGATGCCGGCCACGACGTCGAGCGCGTCGGGGGGCTGACCGCGACTATGGGGCATGCGGGCGCCGTGGTGCGCCTTTCCGACGGTTCGTTCGAGGGCGCCTCCGACCCCCGCAGCGATGGCGAGGCGGCGGGATGGTGAGCCACATCCCCAGCGGCGCTCGTGCCGTCGCGCGGTGCGACGAACTGCGCGTCGCGCCTTACAGCGACATGGAAGGCGGCCTGTTCCGCGCCTACCTCACCCCGGCTTATGCCGCGGCACAGGAGCAAGTGGCCCGGTGGATGGAGGCCGCAGGCATGCGCGTCCATGTCGACGCCGCCGCCAATCTGGTGGGCCGCTATGACGGCCACCTCGGCCATGCCCCGGCGCTGGTGATCGGCAGCCACCTCGATTCCGTCCGCGACGGCGGGCCTTATGACGGCCCGCTGGGCATCATGCTCGGTATCGAGGCGGTCGCCGCGCTCCATGCCGAAGGGCGCCGTCTGCCGTTCCCGATCGAGGTCTATGCCTTCGGGGACGAGGAAGGATCGCGCTTCCCCGCCGCGATGCTGACCAGCCGGGCGGTGGCCGGGACGCTCGATGCCGCCGCGCTCGATATCACGGATACGGCGGGCGTGACGCTGGCCGAGGCGCTGGTCACCACGTCCGACTATCTCACTGCCGCCCGCGCGGCCGATACCACGCTGGCCTACCTTGAGGCGCATATCGAGCAGGGGCCCGTGTTGGAGGCGGACGGCCTCGCGGTCGGCACGGTCACTGGCATCGCCGCGCAGTTGCGCTACCGCGTCACCGTCAAGGGCATGGCCGGGCACGCGGGCACCGCGACGATGCGCCTGCGCCGCGATGCGCTGGCGGGGGCGGCGGCGATGGTGCTGGCGGTGGAGCAGATCGCCCGCGCGGACAACTCCGATGTCGTTGCCACCGTGGGCGTGCTGGAGGCGCTGCCGGGCGCGCCCAACGTCATCCCCGGCGAAGTGCGCTTCACCATCGACGTCCGCTCGAGCGCGGAAGAACGGCGCGACGCGGTGGCCGAGGCGATCCTCGCGCGGATCGGGGAAATCGCCGAGGCGCGGGCGCTGGAACTGGCCGTCAGCCTGATCCACGACCTTGCCGCCAGCCCCAGCGCCCCCGCGCTGATGGACCTGATGGACGATGCGCTGGCCGCCGCCGGGCAGCCGGTGCGCCGCCTCGTTTCGGGCGCAGGGCACGATGCCATGAACATGGCCGCGCTGTGCCCCACTGTCATGCTGTTCATCCGGTGCCGCGAAGGCATCAGCCACAATCCGGCCGAGCATGTCGAGCCTGCGGACGCGGAGATCGCGTTGCAGGTAATGCTCGGTTTCATAGACCGCCTTGGAGATTCCTTTGTCGCTTGATCCGCAGCTCTTTGGAGAAATCGACCCGCCCCAGCGCCTGCTGATGGGTCCGGGGCCGATCAATGCCCACCCGCGCGTGCTGCGGGCGATGAGCGCCGACCTGCTCGGCCAGTTCGATCCCGAGATGACCGGGTTCATGAATCAGGTCATGGCGCTCTACCGCCCGATCTTCGGGACGCAGAACAAGTGGACGATGCTGGTCGACGGCACCGCCCGCGCCGGGATCGAGGCGGCGCTGGTCAGCCTCGTCGCGCCGGGCGACGTGGTGCTGGTGGTCAACTTCGGCCGCTTCGGCTTGCTGCTGACGGAAATCCTCCAGCGCATCGGCGCGGTGATCGAGACGGTCGAGGCGCCCTGGGGCGAAGTCGTGCCGATGGATCGCATCGCCGACGCCATCGCCCGCTGTCACCCCAAGATCGTGGCGACCATCCACGGCGACACCTCGACGACGATGGCGCAGCCGCTGGAAGGCTTCGGAGAACTGTGCCGCCGGGCGGGCGCGCTGTCCTACGTCGATGCCACCGCAACGATCGGCGGCATGGAGCTGGCGGCGGATCGCTGGGACGTCGATGTGGTCACCGGCGGTCTGCAGAAGTGCCTCGGCGGTCCCTCGGGATCGGCCCCGATCACGATCTCCGACCGCGCCGCCGAGCACATCGGCAAGCGCCGTCATGTCGAGCAGGGCATCCGCAGCGCCGGGACGGTGGACGGTGCGGGGCCGCGCATCGGCTCGAACTACTTCGACCTCGCGATGATCATGGACTACTGGTCCGAGAAGCGCTTGAACCATCACACCGAGGCGACTTCGATGCTCTACGCCGCCCGCGAATGCGCGCGCATCGCGCTGGGCGAGGGGCTGGAGGCGCGCTATGCCCGCCATGCCTCGGCGGGCCGGGCAATGACGGCGGGCCTGCGCGCTATGGGGCTGACGGTGTTCGGCGACGACCGCTATCGCATGACCAACGTGACCGGCGTGTACATCCCCGAGAGCGTCGATGGCGAGGCCGTGCGCGGAGCCATGCGCGAGCTGTTCGAGATCGAGATCGGCACCGCTTTCGGCCCGCTTCAAGGCAAGATCTGGCGCATCGGCGCGATGGGTTACAACGCGATGAAGCACAAGGTGCTGCTGACGCTGGCGGCGCTGGAATCGTGTCTGGTGATGCAGGGCTTCGCGCTGCCGATGGGCGCGGCGGTTCCGGCGGCCATCGCGGCGTGGGAGGCATGAGGATGGGCGTGCAGCATGGGCTTCGACAAGCTCAGCCTGAGCGGAATTTCTCAATGCCGCTTACCCTTTCTCCGCTCGTCCTGAGCTTGTCGAAGGACCACAGTGCCACGGTGCATCCATGACGCGCGACCTCATCGGCTACGGCCAGACCCCGCCCGACCCGCAGTGGCCGAACGGTGCCCGAGTGGCGGTGCAGTTCGTCGTCAACTACGAGGAAGGCGCCGAGAACTCGGTGCTGAACGGCGACAAGGGCTCAGAGGCGTTCCTGTCGGAGATGGTCGGCGCCGCCAGCCACCCGGACCGGGCGATGGCGATGGAGAGCCTCTACGAATACGGCAGTCGCGCCGGGTTCTGGCGCCTCCACCGCCTGTTCACCGAGCGCGGCCTGCCCGTCACCGTGTTCGGCGTGGCCAAGGCGATGGAGATGAATCCCGACGCGGTCGCGGCGATGCTGGCGGCGGACTGGGAGATCGCCAGCCACGGCCTGCGCTGGATCGATTACCAGTACCAGCCCGAGGAAGTCGAACGCGTTCATATTGCCGAGGCCATCGCGCTCCACGAAAAGCTCACCGGCCAGCGCCCGTTCGGCTGGTATCAAGGCCGCACCTCGCCAAACACCGCGCGGCTGGTGGCCGAGGAGGGCGGCTTCGCCTACGACGCGGACAGCTATGCCGACGACCTGCCTTACTGGGATACGAAGTACGGCAAACCGCAGCTGATCGTACCCTACACCCTCGACGTCAACGACATGAAGATCGTTGCGCTCAACGGCTTCACCGAGGGCGAGCAGTTCTTCCGCCACATGCGCGACACCTTCGACCAGCTTCGTGAAGAAGGCGGAAGGATGATGTCGATCGGCCTTCACGCTCGCATCGCCGGCAAGCCCGGCCGCGCGCGGTGGCTGGCGCGGTTCCTCGACCATGTCACCGCCAGCGGCGACGCCTGGGTGGCGCGGCGCATCGACATCGCCCGGCACTGGATGGAGGTGCATCCTCATGCGGATCAATGACCCCGTGCGCCTCGCCGAAGTCAGTCACGCCTTCCACGCCTACGAGACGGCGCTGATGGCGGACGACATCCCGGCGATGGACGCGTTGTTCCACGATGCGCCCACCACCAACCGCTACGGCGTGGGCGAAGTGCTCTATGGCATCGAGGCAATCCGCGCGTTCCGAAAGGGACGCGGCGGGTCTCCGCAGCGCAAGCTGGGGAAGGTCGCGATCACCGTTTACGGCGATACTTTCGCCACCGCCGATGCCGAATTCTTCCGCGAAGGCTCCGCCCCTGAAGCTGCTGGCCGCCGGGGGCGCCAGACGCAATCGTGGGTGCGCTTTGCGGACGGCTGGAAGGTCGTTTCCGCTCACGTCAGCCTTGAGGGGAGCACATCGTGACCGCGCTGTTCGAACACAGCCCCTGGGTGGAAGAGCGCGCCGACGCACGGCCGTCTTCCGGCGATCGTCATGCCGATCTGATGGCGGTCCTGTATGTCGCCAGCCCGGACGAGCAACTCGCGCTGATCCGCGCCCACCCGGAACTGGCGGGCAAGGCCGCGATCGACCGCACCCTGACCGAGGCCAGCACCGCCGAGCAGGCCAGCGCCGGGCTCGACCGCCTGACCCCTGAGGAATATGCCGAGTTCCACCGCCTGAACGCCGCTTACCGCGCAGCGTTCGACTTCCCTTTCATCATCTGCGTGCGCCTGACCGACAAGGCTGGTATCCTCGCCGCGATGGACCGCCGCCTCGCGAACGACCGCGAGACCGAAGTGGCGACCGCGCTGGAGCAGATCGGCGAAATCGTGCGCCTGCGCCTGGAAGACATGACATGACTGACAAGATCGGCCTTCCTGCGCTCGAGGCGCAGCTTGCCCGCGAGCTGGAGTTGATCGGCTTCGCTCGCCCCGAATGGGTGCGTAGGCGCGCGGTCGAGGGCGCGCCGGTGCTCGATGTCGCGGTGATCGGTGGGGGGCAGTGCGGCCTCTCCGCCGCATTGGGCCTGAGGCGCGAAGGCGTGACCAACGTGCGCGTCTTCGACGAAAACGAAGCCGGGTTCGAAGGGCCCTGGGAAACGTATGCGCGCATGGTCACGCTGCGCACGCCCAAGCATCTGAACCCGATCGATTTCGGCGTGCCCTCGCTGACCTACCGCGCATGGTGGGAAGCGCAGCACGGCGCGGCGGGCTGGCAGGCGGTCGACAAGATCGCGCGCGGCGACTGGATGGAGTATCTGCGCTGGTATCGCCGCGTGCTCGACCTGCCGGTGGAGAACGGCGCGAAGCTCCAGCGGATCGAGCCGGTCACGGCGCATGGCGTGCATTGCCTGCACTTCTCTGACGGCAGCGTGGCGCTGGCGCGCAAGGTGGTGCTGGCCACCGGCATCCAGGGCGGCGGCGAATGGCACACCCCGGCGATGGTGCGCGACAACCTGCCCCGGCACTTGTGGGCGCACACCAGCGAGCCGATCGACTTCGCGGCACTGCACGGCAAACGCATCGGCGTGCTGGGCGGCGGCGCCTCGGCCTTCGACAACGCCAACTTCGCCCTGACGCAGGGCGTGGCGGCGGCGGAAGTGTTCATGCGCCGCAAGGAACTGCCCCGCATCAACCCGATCCGCTTCATGGAGCGCGTCGGCTTCACCGCTCGCTACCCGGCGCTGGACGATCAGACCAAATACGCGGCAATGGACGCTTTCCTCGGTCACAACCAGCCGCCGACGAACGACACCTTCGAGCGTGCGGCGGCATGGCCCGGCTTTGCCCTGCACCTCGGCGCGCCTTGGCTGGACGTGAAGGAACATGACGGGTTGGTGCGCGTCACGACGCCGCACGGGCATCACGACTTCGACTTCGTCGTCGTCTCCACCGGCCTCCTCAGCGATCCCGGCCTGCGTCCAGAACTGGCGGACGTGGCCGACCTCATCGCCCGCTGGTCCGATCGCGTGACGCCTCCGGGCAAGCCCAATGCGCTCATCGATGCTCACCCCTATCTCGGCACCGCTTTCGAATTCCTGCCGCGCGATGGAGTGGACGGCGCGCCGCTGCACGGATTGTTCGCGTTCAACTATTCGGCGCTGGTGAGCCTGGGGCTCTCCGCCTCGGCACTGTCGGGCCTGCACAATGCGCTGCCCCGGCTGGTCAAGGGCGTGGCCGACCAACTCTTCCTCGACGACCGGGAGGCTCTGGTGGCCGACTTTCTCGACTATGACGAGCACGAATTCCTCGGCCAGTGGCCGCGTGAGGAGGAGACGGTCGCATGAGCAGTCTGTCCACGCACGTCCTCGATACGACACACGGCGCTCCCGCGACGGGGATTTCCCTGTGTCTCGAAACCGGGTCGGGCACGATCCTGTTCACCGGCGAGACCAATGCCGACGGCCGCTGCCCGGGTCTCCCGGCGCTGCCGACCGGCACGTATCGCCTGACTTTCGCGGTGGCCGCCTATTTCCGGGGCAAGGGGATCAAGCTGCCCGAGCCGCCGTTCCTCGACCATGTCTCGATCGATTTCGGCATTGCCGACCCCGATGCGCATTACCACGTACCGCTGCTGGTCTCGCCTTTCGGCTACTCCACCTACCGGGGCAGCTGACGTGCCGGTGCGCTTCCTTCTTGATGGCGAAGTGGTCGAACTGGACGCGGTCGATCCGACCGCGACGGTGCTCGATCACCTGCGCTACACGATGCGACGCACCGGGACCAAGGAAGGCTGCGCCGAGGGTGACTGCGGCGCCTGCACGGTGCTGGTCGGCTCGCTGGAAGGCGAGGGCGTGGCATGGCGCGCGGTCAATTCCTGCATCCAGTTCCTGCCGATGCTGGACGGCAAGGCGGTTATGACCGTCGAAAGCCTCAAGGACGATACCGGCACGCTCAATGCCTTGCAGGAGACGATGGCCTGCAACGGGAGTTCGCAGTGCGGCTTCTGCACGCCGGGCTTCGTCATGTCGCTGCACGGCCGCACCATCGGCGCGCGCGGCTGCGATCTGCCGGTAGAGGATGTGATCGCGGGCAACTTGTGCCGCTGCACCGGCTATGGTCCGATCATCGAGGCCGGGGAAGGTGCCGGATCTTGCGAGCAGGACGATACGAGGGTGATCGCCGCGCTCAAGGCGCTGGAGGGCAGCGCTTCGGGCGAGTGGCGGGGCCGCCGCTGGTTCGCGCCGCGCACCTGCGATGAACTCGCTGTATTGCTGGCCGAACATCCCGACGCGCGTTTGGTGGCTGGGGCTACCGACGTGGGCCTGTGGGTAACCAAGGGCCTGCGCGATCTGGGCACCGTGATCTTCCTCGGCGGCATCGCCGAACTCGCGGCGATCGAAGAAAGCGACGATGCGCTGACCCTCGGTGCGGGCGTGCGTTACGCCGATGCGCATGCGGCGATGGCTCGATTGCATCCGGACCTCGGCGAACTCGTGCGCCGCATCGGGGGGCTTCAGGTACGCAACGCGGGGACCATAGGGGGCAATATCGCCAACGGTTCGCCGATCGGCGATGGCCCTCCGGCGCTCATTGCACTCGGTGCCGAACTTACGCTGCGCAGCATGGCGGGGCGGCGGACGATGGCGCTGGAGGATTACTTCCTCGCTTACGGCAAGCAGGACCGGCAGCCTGGCGAGTTCGTCGAATCCGTGCGCATCCCGCGCCCTCCGGCGGATGCGGTGATCCTGATTTCCAAGCTCTCGCGCCGGTTCGACAGCGACATCTCGGCGGTCTGCGGCGCCTTCGCGCTGCGCGTCGAGGACGGCGTGATAGAAGAGGCGCGCGCCGCGTTCGGCGGCATGGCGGCGACTCCGAAGCGGGCCGGCACGTGCGAGGCCGCGCTGATCGGCCAGCCTTTCGCCGAAGCTACGTTCGCCGCCGCTGCCGAAGCACTGAAAGCCGATTTCGAACCCCTGACCGACGTGCGCGGCTCCTCCGCCTACCGCGTCGAGGCCGCTGCGAATCTCCTACGTCGTCTCTGGCTGCGCTCGCAGGGCGTCGCGACTTCCGTGCTGGAGGCTGTCGATGGCTGAGCGCGATCCCGCCTGGAAGGTGCTGCCCAAGCCCTCGCATCCGCACGACAGCGCGCGGCTCCATGTCGCGGGCGAGGCGCTCTATGCGGACGATCTGACCGAACCTGCGGACATGCTGCACCTCGCCTTCGGCCAGTCGAGCGAGGCGCGCGCGCGGATCGTCTCGATGGACTTGTCCGAGGTGCGTGCGTCTCCCGGCGTCGTCGCAGTCTATACTGCCGCCGACATTCCCGGCGCGAACGACGTCAGTCCGGTAGCGGGCGACGACCGGCTGCTCGCCGATGGGGAAGTCATCACCCACGGGCAGGCGGTGTTCCTCGTGGCCGCGACCAGCCAGCGCGCGGCCCGCATCGCCGCGCGTCTCGGCCGCATCGCGTACGAACCGCTCCCAGCCGCGCTCACGGTCGCCGAGGCGCAGGCTGCCGGATCGCACATCGAGCCCGCGCAGCGCATGGCCCGGGGCGATGCTCCTGCCGCGCTGGACGCCGCGCCGCACCGCCTTTCGGGCCGCTTCGCCATGGGCGGGCAGGATCACTTCTACCTTGAGGGCCAGGTCTCGGTCGCGACGCCGGGCGAGGACGGGCAGGTCCACGTCCTGTGCTCCACCCAGCACCCGAGCGAGGTCCAGCACCTCGTCGCGCACATGTTGCACGTATCGTCCGCCGACGTGACGGTGGAGGTGCGGCGCATGGGCGGCGCGTTCGGCGGCAAGGAGACGCAGGCCGCGCTGTTCGCCGCCGCCGCCGCGCTCGTTGCCAGCAAGACCGGTCGCCCCGCCAAGTTCCGCGTCGATCGCGACGACGACATGGTCATGACCGGCAAGCGCCATCCCTTCGATGTCGCCTACGAGGTCGGCTTCGACGACGCGGGCCACTTGCTGGCGCTGTCGCTGCACCTCGCCTCGGCGTGCGGGGCGACGGTGGACTTGTCCCCGGCGATCAACGACCGCGCGATGTTCCATTCGGACAACTGCTACTTCCTGCCCGACGTCGAAGTCGTGTCCGAGCGTTTGAAGACCAACACCGTCTCGGCCACCGCCTTCCGCGGCTTCGGTGGGCCGCAGGGCATGCTGGCGATCGAGCGCGTGATCGACGACGTGGCGATGGCGCTGGGCCGCGACCCGCTCGATGTGCGGGTGCTGAACCTCTACGGTCCGGGGCGCGAGACGACGCCTTATGCGATGACCGTGGCCGACAACGTCGCCCCGCAGATCATCGCCCGGCTGCGAACGACTTCGCGCTACGATGAGCGGGCGAAGGCGATCGAGGCTTTCAATGCCGCCAATCCCGTTCTCAAGAAGGGCATCGCGCTGACCCCGGTGAAGTTCGGGATCAGCTTCACCACGACCCATCTCAACCAGGCCGGCGCGCTGATCCACGTCTATGCCGATGGCTCGATCCAGGTGAACCACGGCGGCACCGAAATGGGGCAGGGCCTCTACACCAAGGTCGCGCGGGTGGTGGCCGACGTTTTCGCGGTGCCGATGGAGACCATCCGCATCACCGCGACCCGCACCGACAAGGTGCCCAATACCTCGGCCACGGCGGCCAGTTCCGGCGCGGACCTCAATGGCATGGCGGCGCACAACGCGGCGATGACGATCCGCGACCGGCTGACGGACTTCCTCGCCCGCACTTACAGCTTGGAAGAAGGCGAGGTGCACTTCACCCCCGGCGGCGTGATCGTCGGCGCGGAGACGCTGGATTTCGCGCAAGTCGCGCGCAAGGCGCATATCGGGCGCGTGTCGCTGTCCTCGACCGGCTACTATGCGACGCCGGGGATCGAATACGACCGCTCGGTCTTCAAGGGGCGTCCGTTCTATTATTTCGCTTATGGCGCGGCGGTGAGCGAGGTCGTGATCGATACCCTGTCCGGCGAGCACAAGGTTCTGGCTGTCGACATCATCCACGATGTCGGCCGATCGCTGAACCCGGTGATCGACAAGGGCCAGATCGAGGGCGGCTTCATCCAGGGGCAGGGCTGGCTGACGAGCGAGGAACTCGTGTGGGACACCAAGGGGCGACTGCTTACGCACAGCCCCGCGACGTACAAGATTCCCACCGCCTCCGACCGGCCGAAGCATTTCTCTGTGACTTTGTGGGATGGCGAGAACGTCGAGCCGACCATCAACCGCTCCAAGGCGGTGGGCGAGCCGCCGTTCATGCTGGCGATCTCGGTGTTCTCGGCGCTGAACCGCGCCGTTGCCGCGACGGTGCCCGGCCGGCGCGCGTTGCCGCTGCTCGATGCGCCCTGTACGCCTGAGCGTATCCTCAAGGCGATCGCGGCGTTTTCGGCATGACGCAGTGGATCGGCTGGCTGCGGCGGCTGGACCGGACGGTCCCGACCGCGATGGTGTCCGTGCTTGCCAGCGAGGGCTCTGCCCCGCGCGGGGCGGGCACGCGGATGCTCGTTACTGCGCAGGGACAGGAAGGGACCATCGGCGGCGGCCAGTTGGAATACCGCGCGGTCGAGCAGGCGCGCGCAATCCTGGGTCATGCGCCGGGCACGTGGCGGGTGCAGGATTACCCGCTCGGCCCGCTGCTGGGGCAATGCTGCGGCGGCCGGGTGCGGGTACTGGTGGAGCATCTCGACACCGGGGCGCTCGACTGGCTGCATGACGCCGAGCCCGGCCGGATGCTGGTGACCAGCTTTGCCGAAGACGCCGTGGAACGCCGCGTGTTCGAGCGTGAAACGGTCACCCGCCAGTCCGCGCGCGGCGGCAGGCCCGAAGTCGGCGCTCGCATTGTAGAGCCGGTCGGCGAGCGTCCGCGCCCGGTCTATCTGTTCGGTGCGGGCCATGTCGGGCAGGCCATCGCTCGTCACATGACCGGGTTGCCGCTGCAACTCGCGTGGTTCGACACTCGGCCCGAGCAGGCGCATATCGACGGTGTGACGCTGGTGGCCGAGGAAGACATCGCGCACTGCGTCGCCGAGGCTCCGGCCGACGCGGCCATGCTGATCCTGACGCACGACCATCCGCTGGACTATCACCTGACGCTGGCGGCGCTGGGGCGTGCCGAGTTGCCGGCGTTCGTCGGCCTCATCGGTTCATCCACCAAGATCGCCCGTTTCCGGTCGCGACTGACGGCGGACGGCATTTCACCGGAGGCACTGGACCGCCTCACCGCGCCGATCGGCGTGCCCGGCGTCTCCGGCAAGGAGCCGGACGTGATCGCCATCGCGGTCTGCGCGCAGCTGCTGCAATTGAGAGGAAAATGATGAATATCGATCGTCGTCCCGGACGTGATCCGGGACCGGTGGCAGTCCTTGGGCGCGAAGCATCGGCAAAGCGCCTGGCCGAAAAGTGGGCTGTTCACGGCCAGCGGTCCCGGATCACATCCGGGACGACGCGCGCATGATCCGCGCCTATCGCGCCGAACTGCTCTCGGTCCCGCATGACGCGCCCGATGCCGTGCGGCATGAACCCGACGGCCTGCTCGTCGTCGAGGATGGCGTGGTCATCGCGCGCGGCGCTTACCCGGACCTCGCGGACAAGTATCCCGATGTCGAAATGCTGCCCGGCCTCGTCGTGCCCGGCTTCATCGACGCGCACGTCCATTACCCCCAGACCGACCGCATCGCCTCCTACGGGGAACAGCTTCTCGACTGGCTCGACAAGCACATCTTCCCGGCGGAAAAGGCGTTCGCGGACAAGGCCCACGCCGATGCCGTGGCGGCGTTCTTCCTCGACGAACTGCTGCGCAACGGAACCACCAGCGCGCTGGTTTATCCCACCGTCCACGAACAGTCGGTCGATGCCCTGTTCGAGGCCGCGCTGGAACGGCGAATGCGCATCGTTTCCGGCAAGGTGCTGATGGACCTCGGCCCCGAAGGCCTGCAGGATACCGTCGCTTCGGGACGGGCCGAAACCGAGGCGCTGATCCGGCGCTGGCGCGGGCGGGGCAGACTGGGCTACGCGGTGACCCCGCGTTTCGCGCTCGCCTCCAGCGATGCGCAGCTGGCCGACGCAGGCGCGCTTCTGGCCAAGCATCCCGACGTGCTGATGCACACGCACTTGTCGGAGAACGTCCACGAAGTCGCCGCCGTCGCCGCGCGGTTCCCGGACAGCGCCGACTACCTCGATGCTTACGACCGCTTCGGACTGGTCACGCCGCGCTCGGTCTTCGCGCACGGCATCCACTTGTCCGACCGGGCCTGCACGCGCCTGCACGAGAGCGGCGCGGGCGTGGCAGTCTGTCCTTCGTCCAACCTGTTCCTTGGGTCCGGACACTTCAACTTCGGACAGGCGGACCGGCATGCGCTGCGGCTGGGCCTGGGCACCGACGTCGGGGCGGGGACGTCGTTCTCGATGCTGCGCACCGCCGGGCTCGCCTACCAGGCCGCGCTGGCCCGCGAGGACCGGCTCGATCCGTTCCGCGCGCTCTATCTCGCCACGGCGGGAAGCGCCTCGCTGCTGCACATCGCCGACCGCGTGGGGGCGCTGGAAGTGGGGCAGGAAGCCGACTTCGTCGTGCTCGACAGCGCCGCCACGCCGCTGATGGAGCGACGGACAGAAGGCGCGGACCTTGCCACGCGGCTCTTCGCACTCCAGATCCTCGGCGACGAGCGCGCCATTTCCCGTACTTACCTGCTGGGCGAATGCGCGTACAAAAGGACACCATGACCGATCTTGCCCAGTTTATCGCCGGCCTCCCCAAGGCCGAATTGCACCTCCACATCGAAGGCAGCCTCGAGCCCGAACTGATGTTCGCACTGGCGCAGCGCAACAACGTCGCCATTCCTTACGTCTCGGTGGAGGAGGTGCGCGCCGCCTACGACTTCTCGAACCTGCAGGATTTCCTCGACATCTATTACGCGGGCGCCGACGTGTTGCGCACCCGCGCGGATTTCCATGACCTCGCGATGGCGTACTTCACGCGCGCTGCGGCGGACGGCGTTGTCCATGCGGAGATCATGTTCGATCCGCAGACCCACACCGATCGCGGCATTCCCTTTGCCGAAGTGATCGAGGGCCTGTTGTCGGCAATGGCGGCGGCCGAGGCCGAATTCGGCCTGACGTCGCAGCTTATTCTCTCGTTCCTGCGCCATTTGCCGGAAGAGGCCGCCTTCGCCACTCTGAAGATGGCCGAGCCCTGGCTGGGCAGGATCACGGCGGTGGGGCTCGACAGTTCGGAAGTCGGCCACCCGCCCGCCAAGTTCGCCCGCGTCTTCGCGGCGGCGCGCGAAAAGGGCCTGAAGATCACCGCCCATGCCGGGGAGGAAGGCCCGCCCGCCTACGTCCACGAGGCGCTGGACCTGCTTGGCGTCGACCGCATCGACCACGGCAACCGCGCGCTGGAGGACGAAGCGCTGGTTGCGCGCCTCGCAGCCGAGGGAATGACGCTGACGGTCTGCCCGCTGTCGAACCTCAAGCTCTGCGTGGTGAAGGACCTTGCCGATCACCCGCTGGACCGGATGCTGGCGGAGGGCTTGAAGGCTACGGTGAATTCCGACGATCCGGCTTATTTCGGCGGCTACGTGGCGGACAACTACCGGGCCGTCGCCGAGGCGAGGGGGCTTTCGCGCGATGACCTGGTGACGCTGGCGCGCAACAGCTTCACCGGCTCTTTCCTGCCGCAGGAGATGGTCGCACGGCATGTCGAGCGGCTGGAGGCTTACGCCGCAGGGTAACCTGCCGTCGTCCCGGACTTGATCCGGGACCGGTGGCTGTCTTTAGGTGAGAGCTTGCAGCGCGTGCAGCGAAGTGGGCTGTTGATGGCCAGCGGTCCCGGATCAAGTCCGGGACGACGAGGATTAAACTTTCGCCACCGGGTTGATCCTCACTCGCCAGCCTGGCCATGCTTCGCGCTATGGAAAAAGGCGGCTTCAGCTACATCATGGCGAACCGGCCCTTCGGCGTGCTCTATGTCGGCGTCACTAACGACATTCATGTTCGGATGCACCAGCATTACGAAGGGCGCGGATCGCGTTTTTGCCAGCGCTACGGTATCGACCGGCTGGTGCTGGTCGAGCCGCATGGCTCCATTCAGGAGGCCATCGCGCGCGAAAAGCAGCTGAAGGCCTGGCGGCGAGAGTGGAAACTGGAATTGATAGAACAGGTCAATCCGATATGGGATGACCTGTCCGGGTTGTTGTAAATCGGGCTCTAAACGTCCTGAGCGCCGAGCCAGTGCTCGTTTTCGGGCGGGACGAAGTTGACGATGCGATCGATCATCGCCTCAGGGTCCTTCTCGACGATCAGCATCGCGCGGTGGCGCGGCTGGAGGAAGCCTTCCTCCACCACGTTGTCGATGAACTGGCCCAGCCCCGAGTAGAACCCGTTGACGTCGAGCAGGCCCACCGGCTTGTTGTGATAGCCGAGCTGCGTCCAGCACCACGCCTCGAACATTTCCTCGAACGTTCCGATGCCGCCGGGCAGGGTGACGAAACCGTCCGAGAGGTTGGCCATCATCGCCTTGCGCTCGTGCATGGTCTTGACGACGTGAAGCTCGGTGATGCCCTGGTGGTCGTGCTCGCGCGCGCGCAGGGCCTCGGGGATGACGCCGATGACTTCGCCGCCCGCCGCGCAGGCCGCGTCCGCGACCACGCCCATCAGGCCGACCATGCCGCCGCCGTAGACGAGGCCGATGCCGCGCTTGGCCAGCAGCGTACCGAACTGGTGCGCAGCTTCGCGATACAGGGGATTAACGCCCGCAGAGGAGCCGAGATAGACGCAGATCCGCATGATCAGCCAAGCCTCTCGGGGACCGAGCGCGCTTCCTCGACGATGGCGTCCTTGGTGCCGACCGATTCCCACGGGAACACGAACCAGCGCTTGTCCTCGTCACGGTCGATGGCGTCGACGTAGAGTTCGGCCACGGCCTTGGAACGGGTGTTGTTGATCAGCACCGCGAAGCACAGGTTTTCGGCATCGCAGCCGTTGTCGCCCAGCAGATTGCGGATGTACTCGATGGTGCCGCCGCTGTCGTTGATGTCGTCGACGAAGAGCAGGCGCTTGCCCTCGGCGGTCATCCCTGCGACCTTGCCGAGCAGTTCGTCGGCAAAGCCGGGAACCTTGGCCGAGTGGTCGATCGACAGCATCGGCACTTCGAGCTGGTGCGAGATGTAGACCGCCGGCACGAGGCCGCCGCGGCCGACGCCGATGATGAATTCGGGCTGCCATTCGCCTTCGCGGATCTTGCGCGAGAGCACGCGGACTTTGGCGAGGAAGTCCTCGTAGTATTCGAGGTAATGCAGTTGCGGTTCTTCGGTCTGGCTCATGCGGAGCGAATCCTGTCCGGCGATGTCGGGAAAGGTGTGCCGATAGGGACACTATGGCGCAAGGGCAACCGGGTGAGCAGCATCATGCGTCGTTCTCTTCCGTCGAGAGCATCGATTCCACATAGCTGAGGCCCGCGAACCCGTTCTCGATCTCCGACAGAACGAGACTGGCCGCATAGGAAGGGGTGCGCGCGGAGTTGGTACAGAGCGCCAGCGTCATCGGCCGCAGCAGCGCGTCGGAGATGCGGGTGAAGGACACCTGGCCCGCTTGCACTTCGGTGATCACGTCGAGGGAGGACAGGATACCCACGCCCGCCCCGGCCTGCACCAGCGAGGCGATCATCTGGATGTTGTCGGAGGTCGCGATCCGGCTCATGTCCATGCCTGTCGTGCCTTCGAGGACGGCGATCTGCTGGCTGATCGCCAGAACTTCGGCCGGGACGATCAGCGGCTCGCCGATGGCGGCGGAGAAGCGGGCCTCGGACAGTTCGCCCAGCGGGTGCCCCGGCGGCGTGATGAAGCCCAGAACCACTTCCACGAAGGCGCGTACCGTCAGGTCGCGGTAGCTGTGCGGTTCGAACAGGATGCCGAAATCGACCTCGCCGCTGGCGACGGCTTTGCGCACCTCGTCGTTGGCCTGAACCTTCACGCCGACGGTAATGCCCGGATACCGTTCCTGCACCGAGCGGACGACCGAGGGAATGTAGCCCTTGGCCAGCGCGTCGATGATGGCGAAGTCCACGTGACCGCGTTTGAGCCCGCGCAAGTCCTCTATCTGCGCGCGGATGTCCTGCATGTTCTTCTGCCAGCGGTTGCCCGCCGCCATCATGATCTCTCCCGCCGCCGTCAGGCGCAGGCCGGTGGGCAGACGCTCGAACAGGGGTGTGCCGATCTCCGCCTCGACGTTGAGGATCTGGCGGGCGATGGCGGAGGCCGAGACATTGAGTTCGTCGGCGGCCTTGCGGATCGAACCGTGGCGGCCGACGACCATGAAATAGCGCAGAAAACGGGAAAAGGCGGGCATGGCGACTTTAGACCTGCTCTAATTTTTGCAACGGACCGTGGGATTCATTGCGTTTGCTAGCACTATCTCCTGTGCCGTACCACCGCTAGCAATACCGGAAGGTGCGATCCGACGAACGCGATTTCCCGATCCTCTCCCTACAGGGGGATCGTCGGTCGCCGGAGCCGCACTTTTGGTAAGGGGGCGCGCCGGTGCCGGGTGAATCCACCGAACCTGCGCGGGTGCGCCCCCCGTTCTCGGGGTTCTAGTTACAATGATTGCTTATCGATCCGGCCGCCCCTTGAGGGCTTCCTTGCGTGCGCTGGCGCTTGCCGCAGCAGCGGGCCTGCTTGCGCCCGTCGCTGCGGCAGCGGCGGAGCCTGCCTTGCCGGAAATTCCCAAGGTCACGCCGATTCCGGTGAAGGTCATCGTCGTCGCCACGTTCGAGCCGGGCGAGGACAAGGGCGATGCCCCAGGTGAATTCCAGGCCTGGGCCGAGCGCGAGCATCTCGACGAGGTGATCCCGGTCAAGGGCACGCTCCACCCGCTGCGCCGCAATGCTGACGGGCTTTATGGCATGGTCTGGGGCAGCCCGGACACGATGATCGGCAGCGTGTCCGACCAGCTGACCGCGCTGCTGATGGACCCGCGCTTCGATTTCACGAAGACGTACTGGCTGTTCACCGGCATCTCCGGCGTCGATCCGCAGCTGGCCTCGGTCGGCAGCGCAGCGTGGTCGCGCTGGGTGGTCGACGGCGACAAGCTGCGCGAGTTCGACGACCGCGAAGTGCCGAAGGACTGGCCTTATGGCTTGTTCGCGATCGGCGCCGACAAGCCGAACACTCTGCCCGGAGCCACCCAGGACTTCGCCGGCTTCACGGACACCCGCAAGCTGTCGATGTCGGCCGAGCTGAATCAGGGGCTCGCTTACTGGGCCTATGGTCTCAGCAAGGACGTGAAGATCCCGGACTCGCCGGAGCTTCAGGCCGACCGCGCGCGCTGGAAGGGCTGGCCCAATGCGCAGAAGCCGCCGTTCGTGCTGATGGGCGAGACCTTGGGCGGCCTGCGCTACTGGCATGGTCCGAGCCGCACGCAGTGGGCGCGCGACTGGGTCAAGCTGTGGACCGGCGGCAAGGGTCGCTTCGCCATGACCAACATGGAAAGCCAGATCCAGCAGGGCTCGATCCTGATCGCGGCCAAGAACGGTCTGGTCGATGCGAACCGCGTCATGGTGCTGCGCACCGGCTCCAACCCCTCGATGCCGCCTCCGGGCATCTCGGCAGTCGAGAGCGTCGCCAACGAAGGCGCAGGCCAGAAGGCCGCGTTCGAGGCGAACTATCTCGTCGGCGCGCCGGTCGTGCACGAACTGCTCAAGCACTGGGACAAGTACGAGAACGCGGTGCCGGAGGCCCCCGTACCGTGAGGCGCCTCATTTCCACTTTGCTGACGACGCTGGCCTTGCCTCTCGCGGCTCCGGCGGCGCATGCGGACGAGGCGGCGGCGTCTGCCATGCTCGACGAAATGGCGGGCAATGCCGGGCGGCTGCGCGTGTTCCTGCAGGCGATGCCCAAGGGCGGCGATCTGCACAACCACCTCGGCGGTTCGGTCTATGCGGAGGACTTCCTCAAGGTCGCCGCCGCCAAGGGCATGTGCGCGGACGCCGGGATCACCCGCATCGTGCCGGGGTCGTGTCCCGCCGAACTCCAGATCGGTCCGATGGCCGAGAAGGACCCGTTCACTTACGCGAAGCTGATCGACGCGATCTCTACGCGGGGCTTCCAGAAGGGCATCGGCCCGGCTCTGGTCTCCGGCCACAACCAGTTCTTCTCCAGCTTCCGCAAGTTCGGTCCTGCGGCGGACGGAGAGGACGCGCGCTGGCTGGCTGACGCTTTCGCCAGCGCGGGCCGCAACAACCTCGTCTACGTCGAACTGATGCACAATCCGGACAGCACGACGCCATTCATGCTGTCCGCGCCCGATGCTCCGCTGGGCGTCGATGGTATTGCCGCCGCCTACAAGCGCGACCTTCCGGCGGCTCAGGCGCTGGTCGCGCCGGCTATCGCGGAAGTGGACGAGGAGGAAGCCTTCGCGAAGAAGCGCCTCGGCTGCGGCACGAAGGCGGCCGATCCGGGCTGCGGCGTCGCGATGCACTACATCTACTCGGCCATGCGCGGGTTGCCGCCGCAGGTCGTGTGGCGCTCGATGCTCGCGGGCTTCGTGCTGGCGGACAAGGACCCGCGCTTCGTCGGCGTCAACATCGTCATGCCCGAGGACGATCCGGTCGCCTTGCGCGACTATGACCTGCACATGGCGATGTTCCGCTTCCTCGAAGCGAAGTATCCCAAGGTCAACGTCACCATGCACGCGGGCGAACTGGCGCTCGGGCTGGTGCCGCCCAAGGATCTCGAGGGCCATATCGGCAAGGCCGTCGCCTCGGGTGCCAAGCGCATCGGCCACGGCGTCGACATTGCCTATGAAGTCAACGCCCCGGAAACCCTCGCCCGCATGGCGCGGGACGGGATCGGGGTGGAGATCAATCTCACCAGCAACGCCGTGATCCTGGGCGTGGAGGGCGGCGTCCATCCGCTGCACCTCTACCGCTCGATGGGCGTGCCGGTGATGCTCTCCACCGACGACGAGGGCGTGCTGCGTTCCGACATGACCAACGAGCATGTCCGCGCGGTGCAGCAACAGGGGCTGCACTACACCGACCTCAAGGAACTGGCGCGCAACAGCCTGGAATATTCCTTCGCACCGGGCGCAAGCCTGTGGGCGGACCGCCGCTATGGAGCAGTGGTGGCGCCGTGCGCGACGGATTTCACGGCCGGGTCCTGCAAGGCATTTCTCGCAAAGAACGAGAAGGCCACGCTGCAGGCACGGCTGGAAATGAACTTCGACCGGTTCGAGCGCTCGCTCGACCGGTTCAAGGCCAGACAGGGAGCGGCGGGGGACTGAATTCCCCGCCGCGATCGCGGATGCTTGCCGTCAAAGCAACGGCGCACCGTAAACAGGGAACTGCACAGGGAAGTGCGGGAGAGGAGGGACACAACAGCACGCGGCGGGCGGCAAGGACCGTTCCCGCCGTATCAAGGGGGCATACCATGAGGGATATGATCCGTTTCACTGCGCGCAAGACGGTATTGGCCGCGGGCGCGCTGCTTTGTTGCACTGCACTGACGACACCGGCTTTGGCTCAGGCGGCCGCCGATGAAACGACCGAGGACGGCAAGGACATCGTCGTCACCGGTTCGCTCGGCGCTCTGCCGATCGAGGGTGTCGGCACCGTCTTCGGCTTCGACAAGACCGTGACCGAGACGCCGCGTTCGGTCTCCACCATCAGCGCCGAGCAGATGGAACGCTTCGGCATTACCGACATCTACGACCTCGTCGCGCAGTCGCCGGGCACGTTCACAAACTCGTTCTTCGGCGTCGGCGGCGCGCTCGACATTCGCGGTACTCCGGGCGAAATCTACTTCCGCGGCATGCGCCGCCTCGACAACCCCGGCAACTACCCGACCCCGATCGGCGCCTCCGAGCGCATCGACATCGTGCGCGGCCCGGCCTCGCCGATCTATGGTCCGTCGAAGACCGGCGGCTACATGAACTTCGTGCCGAAGTCGGCGCGCGTGCAGGGCGGTTCCTACCTCGCCAGCCCCGAGGGTGAGGTCACCATGACCGGCGGCAGCTGGCGCAAGGCCGATATCAAGGCCGAAATGCGCGGCCCCGGCAAGATCGGCACGCAGGAATTCGGCTACAGCCTGTTCGCGGAAGTCGAGGATTCGGGCAGCTACTACGACAACATGTCGACCCGTCAGACGATCCTGCAGGGTTCGTTCGACACCGACCTGACGCCCAACCTGCGCCTCGAATTCGGCGGCATGTACCAGAACTACAAGGGCCAGCAGAACGGCGGCTGGAACCGCCTGACGCAGGACCTCGTCGACAACGGCACGTACATTACCGGCTCGGCAAAGCCGCTCGACACCAATGGCGACGGCCAGATTTCGCAGGGCGAGATCAACGCGGCGGTTCCCGGCGGCATGTCGATCTTCGGCGGCTTCGCCTGCGGTGGCGGGGTGTTTGCATCGTCGATCACGGACGCATGCTTTACTAGCTCGCCGAACAGCGCGCTCAACCTGACCAACGTGGGCACCGCCAAGCTCAGCCGCCGCAAGACGCTGACCGGCAAGAACGATCGCCTCGATAACAAGGGCAGTACGCTTTACGCCGACCTGATCTGGAAAGGTGCCGGCGATCTCGAGATCAAGAACCAGTTCTTCTTCGACTCGTACGACAACATCAACGAGAATTCCTACGGCTTCTCGCAGTTCCACGATTCCTATGCGATCGAGAACAAGGTCGTCATCTCGGACAAGTTCGAGAACGATATCGGCAAGTTCGCATTCCAGGTATCGCCGTCGATCCGCTACACCAATTTCAAGCACGGTGACGATTTCAACTACGAATACTTCCATCGCGTCGACCTGACCGTCGGCTACACCCCGGCGTCGGATCGCCTGCTCTCGACCGAGTGCGACTGCGATTACACCAACTATGTCACCGGCCACTACACCGATTACTCAATCGCCGCGCTGGCGGACTTCGACTTCAGTTTCGGTCTCGATGTGACGGTGGGTGCCCGTTACGACTACCTCAAGGCGAAGTCGGCCTACAACATCGGCAAGATGGAAGCGGCGCAGGTCGCATCCAATCGGGCGGACGGCATTCCCGACAGCGCCAGCGGTAACAAGGGCGCATGGTCGTGGTCGGCCAGCGCCAACTACAAGCTGCCCTACGGCCTGATCCCCTATGCCACGATCGCGCGCCAATCGACCGTGATCGCCGGGCAGGGTGCTGAACTCTATCCGGGCGACATCGCCGGACAGACCTTTGTCTCGGCCTCCAAGCTCTACGAAGGCGGCCTGAAGGGAAGCTGGCTCGATGATCGCCTCTATGCGGCGGTGTCGATCTACAAGCAGAAGCGCACCGACTACAACATCCAGTCGGTCACGGTGAACCAGTCGGTCGAGACCAAGGGCCTGGAAGCCGAGTTCCGCTGGTCGGTGGACAAGCACCTGCTGATCACCGGTGGCTACACGCGCACCAAGGTCTACAACCTGACCGCGCTGACCAATGGCACGCTGTTCAGCTTCTTCGGCATCGAGGATCTGGTCAACGTCAGCGATCCGTCGCTCTACCTCGGCGGCCAGCCGATCGGCCTCGTGCCGATCACCAGCAAGAGCGACTCGCGCCGTGCCGGTATCCCGACCAACCTCTACTCGCTGACAGCGACGTATGCCTTCGACAACGGCCTGGCGCTGAGCGCCAGCGGGGTGAAGGTGGACTCGGTGTACTCGGGCCAGTCGCAGGCGGTGAAGCTGCCCGCTTACACCAAGATCGACGCGGCCATCTCGTACGAGACCGGCCCGTGGCTCGCCCGTCTGGTCGTGAAGAACGTCACCGACAAGAAGTACTTCCGTGCCAACTTTACCGAACTGTTCGGCTCCACGATCGTCCTGCCGGAGCTGCCGCGCAGCTTCCAGGCCTCGTTGACGTACAAGTTCTGATCCCCCGAGAGGGAGCGTCGGCGATCGCCGGCGCTCCCTTCTTGCGGTTTGAATCGAAAGGTTACCCATGCGCTCCCAGACGCTCGCGACTCTCATGGCGGGCGCCGTGCTCGCTGCGGCCACCCCGGCGTTCGCCGCCGATGCCACGGCATCGCCCCCCACGACTTCCGCCGTCGCCGACTGCGATCCCGGCGCGCCTTGCGACCATCCGCTGCCGGTCAAGGTGGTGATCGTCTCGCTCTTCGAGATCGGCAAAGACGAGGGCGACGTCGCGGGCGAGTTCCAGCTGTGGAAGGCGCGCCGCGGCCTGACCCAGCGTATTCCCTTCCCGCAGTCGTTCCACGACCTCTACTACAATCCCGAGACGCAGGTGCTCGGCATGGTGACCGGGATCGGCACCGCGCGCTCGACGGCGGCGACGATGGCTCTCGGCCTCGATCCGCGTTTCGATCTGAGCCAGGCCTACTGGCTCGTCGCCGGCATCGCGGGCATCGACCCCGAGGATGCTTCGATCGGCTCGGTCGCCTGGGCGCGCTACGTCGTCGATGGCGACCTCGCGCACGAGATCGATGCGCGCGAAATCCCGGCCGACTGGAAGACCGGCTACTTTGCCCGTCACACCAAGGGGCCGAACGACAAGACCACGAAGCCCGATCCCTCGGGCGGCGAGATGTTCCAGGTCAATCCCAGCCTCGAGAAGTGGGCTTATGAGCTGACGAAGAACATCGAGCTTCCCGACTCTCCGGCGATCGCCGTGGAGCGCGCGAAGTTCGTCGATTACCCGCACGCGCAGGAAGCGCCCTTCGTCCTTGAGGGCGATACGCTCTCCGCCATGACCTTCTGGCACGGTGAGAAGCTGACCGACTGGGCCAACGACTGGGTTCGCTACTGGAGCGGCGGGCAGGGCGAGTTCGTAACTTCGGCGATGGAGGACACCGGCGTCATGCAGGCTATGACTTACCTCGACGCCGTGGGCCGCGCCGACCGTGACCGCGTGCTGGTGGTGCGCGCCGGTTCCAACTTCACGATGCCGCCGCCGGGCGTCGATGCGGCGACCTACCTGCTGCGCGAGAACGAGGGCTATGCCGGGCTCGAGGCGGCGGTGGAGAACCTCTACACCGTGGGCTCGAAGGTGGTCGACGAACTGCTCGGCAACTGGGACCGCTACAAGGACGCGACGCCCTGATTCAGATCGTCATTGCGAGCGTAGCGAAGCAATCCAGGGCGGTTTAAGCGGCCCTAGATTGCTTCGCTACGCTCGCAATGACGCAAGAGAGGGCTCAGTAAGCGGGCGCGTTGCCGAACTGGAAGCCGGTCGAGACTACCCATGCGAAGGCCACGGCGATGACGATGCCGATCAGCGCCTTGACCGGCGACCAGCGCAGGTCCGTCACGTCTTCTCCCGCAGCAACCGGGCGCTTGCCGGTCACCATCGGCCGCACGAGGTTCTGGCGCTTCCACGCAAGGTAGAACACCACCGCCACCACGTGAAGCACCACCAGCGCAAGGATCACGTTGAAGATCGTCGAATGCAGGTCCGACGCGGCCGAGGACTGGTCGAACGACACGTAAGTCGCCAGCGGCCCGTCGTAGAGCATGTCGATGTCGCTGGCGAACAGCCCCGCCGTCACCATCGCGCCGACGGCCAGCAGCATGGCGACCACGCTCCACCCGCCAAGCGGATTGTGCCCGTCGGCATGGCTCGCGGTCCGGTGGCCAAGGCCCTTGAAATAGGCCGCGACCGCACCCGGCCCGCGTACGAAGCTGGAGAACCGCGCGGTACGGGGGCCGAAGAATCCCCAGTAGACGCGGAACACCAGCAGCGCGAGGATGCCATAGCCCGACAGGCGATGGCGTTCGAGGTCATGCTGTTCCCCGCTCCACCACGAAAAGGCGATGAGCGCGACCAGCAGCCAGTGGAACAGGCGGATGGTCGGGTCCCAGACGGGGGTAGTGGAGCGGGTCATGCGTATCCTCAGTCGTCGGCGCGGAACTGCTTGTGGCACGAGCCGCAGGCGCCGCCGACGGCCTTGAACTGCGCGCCGATGGCCGCGGCATTGCCGGTGCCCGCGACGGCGACCAGCTTGTCGGCTTGGGCGATATAGGTCTTCATGGCGCCGTCGAAGGCGGCGCGGTTGGTCCAGATCGCGGGCAGGGCTTCGGTCTTCACCCCGGAAGACGGGCCCGAGCCGTTAGGGAACAGGCCAGCCTGCGCGCGGCCGGTGGCAGCCAGCGTCTTGGCGGCGGCGACGGCCTGGACCTTGTCGATCGAGCCGCTGGCGAGCTGGTCCTTGAGGACCTTCATGGCGCCACCCATCTTCTTGAAGTTGGCGTGGCGGGTGGCGATGGCGGTCTCGGCGGGCGAGGCGGCGATGGCGACGGTCGCGCTCACCGTCAGAACGGCGGCGGACACGCCGAGTACGGCAAGCGAGAGCTTGTTGGAAAGCGTCATGGTTTTTCGATCCTGATCGGTTTGTTGGGATTCAAGGACGATTGGTGGCTAACACAGGCGCGGCCGTTTGGCCAAAGACTTGATCGTAGACCGCTTTTACCGTCGCAAGTCCGCCTTCGGCCATCTGCGCGGGCGTTGTGCCGCGCGCATTGGCGAGGGTAGGTTTCGCGCCGTGCGCGGCCAGCACCTTGAGCATCGCGCCGAGTTGGTCGTGCATGCCGCCACCGATTACCAGATGCAGCGGCGTGGTGCCTTTCGCGTCGGCGACATTGGCATTGGGGGCCAATGCCAGCGCCTCCTCCAGCGCCGCCGCGCTGTGGCCCGAAGCGGCGGCGAGGGCGATGTTGACGCCGTTCTCGGCGACGAAAGTGCGGTTCGCTCCGCCTGCGACAAGACACTTCATAGCATCTATCTGCCCGGCCTGCGCGGCCAGCAGCAGGGGCGGTGTGGGCGGTACGGGGGCGGGCGGCATGCCGAAGTTCGCCTCCGTCACCCACGTGATCCGCGAAGGGCCGGTGAGGCCGTTCACATCCGCGCCTTTCGCCAGCAGCAGGTCGATCAGCGCCGTGTCGCCGCCCTTCGCTGCGACGTGGAGCGGCTGTTCGCCGTTGCGGTCGCGCTCGGTGAGGTCGGCGGCCATGGGCGCCAGCATTTCGGCGGCCCGCCAGTTCTTCTGGTAGAGCGCCAGTTGCAGGGCGCTGGTGTTCTCCGGCCCGCGATGGGTTGTATCGGCTCCGGCATCGAGCAGGGCGCGGGTCGCCTCGCCCGAGCCGCTGGTGATGGCGAAGAACAACGGAGTGAAGCCTTCCCCGGTGGCCCGGTTCACCTTCGCTCCCGCCTTGAGAAGCGCGGCGATCGCGCCGAGGTTCCCGGCGGAGGCGGCCCACATCAGCGGCGTCTGTCCGCGCGCATCGAGGCTGTCGGCCTTCGCGCCCTTCGCCAGCATCTGCGTGACGGTCTCTGCGCCCGAGTAGCGCGCGCAGACCGCGAGCGGGGTGACGCCGTCAGGCCCGGGCTTGCGTACATCGGCGCGAGCGTCGAGCAGTTGCACGACGATGGCCGTACTGCCGCGCTCACAGGCGAGGGAGAGGGGAGTGAGGCCTTCGGCATCGATGACATTCGGCTTCGCGCCATGCTTCAGCAGGGCGGCGACGAGCGCGGGATCCTGCGTCTCGATGGCGCGGGCAAGCGGGCTTTCGCCATAGAGCAACGGCGCGTTCGCATCCGCACCCGCCTTCAGCGCGCCCTCGACGGTGATCGGATCGGCAGTGGCAAGGGCATCGGCCAGTGTGTCGGCCTGCGCGGGCGTGGCGATAAGGCAAGCCAGTGCGGTCAAAGCTCGTCGTCCCGGACTTGCTCCGGGACCGGTGGCGGTCTTTAGGCGCGGCGTCGCGCGATGTGCCTTGCCGCGGCGTGGGCCGTTCACGGCCGGCGGTCCCGGAGCAAGTTCGGGACGACGAGGAGGCTCACGCATCGGCCAACTCCCGCAAGGGGCCGGTACTGTCGCCGAACTTCGCGGTGGGCACGCCCAGCGTCTGCAGGCCCGCCAGCATCAGGTTGGACATGGTGGTGCCCTTCTCGACCCGGCTGTGGCGCCCGCCCTTCACCAGCCCGCCCGCGACGATCACCGGCAGGTCCATGTAGTCGTGCTCGTTGGAATCGCCGAAGGCCGAGCCCCGGATCACCAGCGTGCGGTCCAGCAGCGAGGCCTCGCCATCGCGCGTGTCCTTCATCTTCTGGAGGTAATAGGCGAAGAATTCCATGTGATAGCGGTTGATCTTCGCCAACTGCGCCATCTTGTCCGGGTTGTTGCCGTGGTGGCTGAGCATGTGGTGCGAATCCGGCACGCCGATCTCCGGATACGTGCGGTTCGACAGCTCGCGCCCGATCATGAACGTGCCGACGCGGGTGATGTCGGCCTGCATGGCGAGCACCTGCAGGTCGATCATCAGCCTGACGTGCTCGGCGAAGTCGTCGGGGATACCCGCGGGTTGCTGAAGGTTCGCCGCCTGCGTGGTGGCGGGCGAAGCGGCGCTGCGCTGGATGCGCTTCTCGATGGCGCGGGTGGCGTCGAGGTATTCGTCGAGCTTGCGCTTGTCCTCCATGCCCAGCTGGCCCGAGAGGCGGCGGGTGTCGTCCATCACGAAGTCGAGGATCGAGGACTGGCGCCGCAACTGGGCGAGGCGGCCCGCTTCATCGGTGTCGCCATCGCCGAACAGCCGCTCGAACACGGCGCGCGGGTTCGCCTCGACCGGCAGCGGCACCGTGGGGGTGAGCCACGAGATGCCGTTGGTATAGGCGCACGAATAGTTGATGTCGCACGATCCGAGCAGGCTGGCGGTGTCGATCCCCAGCTCCAGCGAGGCGAGCGGGGTGGCGTCACCCAGGTGCTGCGCGAAGACCTGATCCATCGACACGCCCGCGCGGATGTCCGGCCCTTCGGTCTGCTTGGCGTGTGCGCCGGTGAGGAAGGCGGGGCACGAGCGTCCGTGGCCTGCCGGTCGGTCGCCCATGGCAGCGGCCTGCGGATGGCCGAGGCCACTGATGACGGCGATCTGCTCGCGGTGAGGCGCGAGGGGCTGGAGCGAGGAGGGCAGGACATAATCCGCGCCGGTCGCGGTGGGCAGGAAGTCCGGCATCGTCATGCCGTTGGGTGAGTAGAATACCTGAAGCCGCTTGGGCCGCGAGGACAAGTCGGCGGCCCTGGCGCTCGGCATCATGGCTTCGAGGAAGGGCAGCGCCATGGCGGCACCGGCACCGCGCAGCAAGGTGCGGCGCGAGAGGGCGGGGCGGATCACTCTCATTTCAGGGCCTTCCGGGGAATGGCGATCAGAGACAGGGCGGCGGGCCTTGCCGACGGGGCTTCGACAAGCTCAGCCTGAGCGGAATTGAGAGCGCTTTTGCCAGAGACATAGCCCCAACCCCGCTCACCCTGAGCTTGTCGAAGGGGCAGGCGCGGGGTCTGGCCATAGGCCGCCTTGAACGGCTGCGGCACGCGGCGCAGGGTGAAGGCGGGGCTTTGCGCGATCCCGCGCACGATGGTCTGGATGCGGTACTGGTCCGCCGCCGCCGCAGAGGCGATCGCGCGCACCGTGGGCATGTCGTTGGCCGAAAGCCCGCGCGCCACCGCATAGGTCATCAGCCGTTCGGTGAAGGCGCGGGTGAACTCGTCCTTGCGGTCCATGAGAACCTGCTGGAGCCCGGTGAGACCGTCGAATTTGAACCCGTCGGGCATCGTCGCGATCGTGTCGATCGGCTGGCCCGCATCCACCGTCCGCCACTGGCCGACCGCATCGAAATTCTCGAGGGAGAAGCCCATCGGATCCATCTTCACGTGGCAAACGGCGCAAGTCGGGTTGGCGCGGTGCAGTTCGAGTTGCTGGCGCGCGGTGAGCAGGCGGCCGTCGTGGCTGGTCTTGAGCGCGGGCACGTCGGGCGGCGGCGGGGGCGGCGCGGCGGCGAGCATGTTCTCCAGGATCCACTTGCCGCGTTTCACCACGCTGGTGTGGTTTCCGTAGGAGGTAACGGTCAGCACGCTGGCCTGCCCCAGCAACCCGCCACGATGCCATTCGGGACGCAGCGCCACGCGGCGGAACGCGGGGCCGGAGACGCCGGGGATACCATAGTGCTCGGCAAGGCGTTGGTTGAGGAAGGTGTAGTCGGCGCTGATGAAGTCCAGCACCGGGCGGTCGCCGCGCAGCACGTCGGCGAAGAACATCTCCGTCTCGGTCGCCATCGCCGACTTGAGGCGCACGTCGAACTTCGGGAACACCTCGGTGTCGGGGCGCTGCTGGTCGAGGTTGCGCAAGTAGAGCCATTGCCCGGCGAAGTTCGTCGTCAGCGCCTTCGCGCGCGGATCGGCGAGCATGCGGGCGATCTCGGCGTTCAGTACGGTGGGTTGGCCCAGTTTGCCCTGCTCGGCGAGAGTCAGCAGGCGGTCGTCGGGGATCGAACTCCACAGGAACAGCGACAGGCGCGTCGCCAGTTCGAGGTCGGAGACGCGGTTGACGCTCCCGGGCATCGCGCCTTGCGGATCGCGCTCCACCACGAAGAGGAATTCAGGCGAGACCAGCACGGCTTCCAGCGCCGCCTCGATGCCGTGCTCGAAGTCCGATGCCTTGCGCTCCTCGGCGTAGATGCGCAGCAGAGGAGCGACGTCGAAGCCGGCGACCGGGCGGCGCCAGGCGCGGCGGGCGAGGGTGGTGATGATCTTCGTCGCGCAGGCATCTTCCTCGCTGGCCTTTTTCGGGCGGCAGAGGAACACGGCGCGGCGGCTGGCGGTGTCCGGCACGCCTGCCGCATCGAACGGCCCGGCGACATCGACCTGCAGCACGTCGCGCGGGAAGTTCCGCTGCGAGTACCGCTGGTGCATGCGGTAGCTAGGCACGCTCAGCGTCTTGGCCAGCTTGCCGTCCACCCACACGTCGAGGGGGAGCATCTTCGGCTTGTCGAGGGGCAGTGGCACCTTGTCCGTATCGTTGCGCAGCACCTGCACCGCCTCGGACGGGGCGATGGTGCGGCGGAAGGACAGCGCCACGAGGTGCGAGCCCGCCTTCATCGGCACGCGGGCGGTGACTTTGTCCTCGGCCAGACGATCGGTTTCGTTGTTGGTGTTGGCATTGAGCCATGCCGAAACGTCGTACTGGCCGTCGTAACGGGCATAGTAGCGCTGGGCATAGCCGCCGCGCGAGGCCAGCGGCAGCATCGCGTCCGCCCGCTCGTTATACGCCGGAACGCCCGAGTTCTGGACCGACCCGTCCTTGGGCACTTGCCACGTCGTCACCACCTCGCGTCTTGAGGTGAGGCCGGTGGCCATGCGGCCGACCTTGCCTGCCACCGCGACGTAGCGTTCCATCAGCGTGGGCGAGACGGAGAGCACATCGGCGATGTTGTCGAAGCCGAAGCCGGAGTTGTCGGCAGGCAGTTCGCGGCTGAAATCGACGTCGAGCGCAAGCAGGTCGCGCACCGCATTGGCGTATTCCATGCGGTTGAGGCGGCGCAGCGCCGGGCGGCCGGGATCGGGATTGGCGGCGAGGTAGCCCGCGCGAGAGGTGTCGAGCCAGTTCACGAAGGCGGCGCGCATCTGCGCCGAGGGCTGCGTCTTGCCGTGGGGCGGCATTTCTCCGGCGGCGACGCGGCGCAGGATTTTCTCCCATTCGTCGGCGTGTTTGCCGGTGCGGATGTCGTCGGCGCGCAGGTCTTCCACCGAGAGGTCGGCGATGTTGTCGATGTCGTTGTGGCAGCGTGAGCAGTATTCGCCCAGCATCGGCTCGACGAAGTTCGCGGCCTGCTGCGGGGTCATCGCGGCGAAGCCGGGTGTCTGGTCTGGCGCGGCGTCCTGAGTTGCGGCGTAGACGGTGGCGGCGGTGACGAGTGCGCTGAGCGCGAGCGTCGTCCTGCCGAGGTTTTGTCGCCCGAAGAGGCTCATCGATGTTTCCGACCCCATGGCCGGGCCCGCGTTTTCGCGGGTTTCCGGCACGCCCTGTCCCGCCGAAACGGGTCCTGTTGGGCGGACGGGTTATCGGTTGGGGGTGTTGCGGTCCAACAGCATTAATCGGACATGGCGTGCGAGAAATTGGAGCGGGGGCGTTCGGGGACACGCGGGGGGCTTCGACAAGCTCAGCCTGAGCGGGATTGAGATACTGCGCTACCTCCGCTCACCCTGAGCTTGTCGAAGGGTTAGGCTGAGCTTGTCGAAGCCCCCGCAGCCCAAGCCGACAGCCGTGCCGTTCACGGCCAGCGGTCCCGGATCAAGTCCGGGACGACGACGCGCTTAAAGCGAGCCGATCGCCAGGAAGCGGTCTTCGCGCTGGCGGACCAGCTCAGCGCTCGAACGGCGGCTCAGCGCATCGAGTTCGCGGCCCACGGCATCTGCCAGCGCGCGTGCCGTGGCGGCGGGGTCGCGGTGCGCGCCGCCGGTGGGTTCGGAGACAATGCCGTCGATGACCTTGAGACCCAGCAGGTCCTGCGCCGTCACCTTCATCGCGGTGGCCGCGTCGGCGGCCTTGTCGGGCGTGCGCCACAGGATCGAGGACGCACCCTCGGGCGAGATCACCGAGTAGACCGAGTGCTCCAGCATCAGCACGGTGTTGGCGGCGGCAATCGCCACCGCGCCGCCCGAGCCGCCTTCGCCCACGATCACCGCCACCATCGGCACGCCGAGGGCAAGGCAAGCCTCGGTCGAGCGGGCGATGGCTTCGGCCTGGCCGCGTTCCTCGGCCTCGACGCCGGGGAAGGCACCTGCGGTATCGACCAGCGTGACGACCGGCAGGCCGAACTTGCTGGCCATCTCCATCAGGCGGATCGCCTTGCGGTAGCCTTCGGGCTTGGCCATGCCGAAGTTGTGCTTGATGCGGGTGGTGGTGTCGTGGCCTTTTTCGTGGCCGATGACCATGACCTTGCGGCCGTCCAGCGTTGCGAGGCCGCCGATGATCGCGGCGTCTTCACCGTAGAGGCGGTCACCGCCCAGCGCGACGAAATCGGTGAAGATCAGGCGCAGGTAATCGACGAAGTGCGGGCGCTGCGGGTGGCGCGCCACCTGCGTCTTCTGCCAGGGGGTTAGCTTGGCGTAGGTCGCCTCCAGCATGCCGGAGCTTTTCTTGGCGAGCTTGTCGATCTCGCTCTCGATGTCGAGGTCGCTGCCGTCGGCGGTGGCGCGCAGTTCGGCGATGCGCGCTTCCAGCTCGGCGATCGGCTTTTCAAAATCGAGGAACGAAATCATGTCAGTCTCTCAAATACGCTCGGCTTGGTCTTGAAGCCGGCCATTACCCTACATTCGTCATTGCGAGGGGCGATAGCCCCGCGGCAATCCAGAGCCGCCTAAGCTGCCCTGGATTGCTTCGCTTCGCTCGCAATGACGAGCGAAGGGTTCAGTCGGCGGCGCGTTTCGCCAGCCAGTCTTCCAGCCACTTGATCGTGTAGTCGCCTGAGTTGAACTCGGGGTCCTCCAGCAGTGCCTGATGCAGCGGGATCGAGGTCTTCACACCGTCGATCACCATCTCGCCCAGCGCACGCTTCAGGCGCATGATCGCGCCGTTGCGGCTGCGGCCGGAGACGATCAGCTTGCCGATCATCGAATCGTAGTACGGCGGGATGCGATAGCCGGCGTAGAGCCCGGAATCGACGCGCACGTTCATGCCGCCTGCCGCGTGGTAGCCCGTGACCTGACCCGGCGAGGGTGTGAAGTTCCACGGGTCTTCCGCGTTGATGCGGCACTCGATGGCGTGGCCCTTGAACTCGATCTCGTGTTGCTTGAACGACAGCGGCTGGCCGTCGGCGATGCGGATCTGTTCGCGCACCAGATCGACGCCGGTGATGGCCTCGGTCACCGGATGCTCCACCTGCAGGCGGGTGTTCATCTCGATGAAGTAGAACTCGCCGTTTTCCCAGAGGAACTCGATCGTACCCGCGCCGCGATAGGCCATGTCGGCCATCGCCTTCGAGACGATGCCGCCCATGCGGTCGCGCTCTTCCGGCGTGATGACGGGCGAGGGGGCCTCTTCGAGCACCTTCTGGTGGCGGCGCTGCAGCGAGCAGTCGCGCTCGCCGAGGTGCACCGCTTCGCCGTTGCCGTCGCCGAACACCTGGAATTCGATATGGCGGGGGTTGCCGAGGTACTTTTCCATGTAGACCGTGGCGTCGCCGAAGGCCGCCTTGGCCTCCGAACGGGCCTGGCCCATCTGGCTCTCAAGCTCGTCGGCCGAGTTCACGACCTTCATGCCGCGACCACCGCCGCCCGAAGCGGCCTTGATGATGACCGGGTAGCCGATCGTCTCGGCCAGCGCGCGCGCCTCGTCGAAGTCCTCGATCGCGCCGTCCGAACCGGGGACCAGCGGCAGGCCGAGGGCACCGGCGGTGCGCTTGGCCTCGACCTTGTCGCCCATGGTGCGGATGTGCTCGGGCTTGGGGCCGACCCACTTCAGGCCGTGCGCCTCGACGATCTCGGCGAAGCGGGCGTTCTCGGAGAGGAAGCCGTAGCCGGGATGCACCGCGTCGGCCTGCGTGATCTCGGCGGCCGAGATAATGGCCGCGACGTTGAGGTAGCTGTCCTTGGCGGCGGGCGGACCGATGCAGACCGCGTGGTCTGCCAGGCGCACGTGCATCGCGTCGGCGTCGGCGGTCGAGTGGACCGCGACGGTCTCGATGCCCATCTCGTGCGCGGCACGGTGGATGCGCAGCGCGATTTCGCCGCGATTGGCAATCAGGAGGCGCTTGATGGCCATGTCAGTCCCGCTCTCAGCCGATCACGACGAGCGGCTGGTCGTATTCGACCGGCTGCTGGTTGTCGACGAGGATCGCGGTGACGGTGCCCGCCTTGGGCGCGACGATCTGGTTCATGACCTTCATGGCCTCGACGATGAGGAGCACGTCGCCCTGCTTCACGGTCTTGCCGACCGAGATGAAGTCGGGCGCGCCCGGCTCTGCGGCGAGGTAGACGGTGCCGACCATCGGCGACTTCACGGCATCGACCGGCGCGGCGGCAGCGACGGGCGCGGCCTCTGCGGCGGCGGCAACCGGAGCAGCAGCAGCGACGGGCGCGGGCGCATAGCCCATCGGCGGCAGGCTGGCGGCCATCTGCTGGACCATCTGGCGCGAGACGCGGATCTTGCGATCGCCGTCCTCGACCTCGATCTCGGTCAGGCCGGTGTCGGCCAGCAGCTCTGCGAGCTCGCGTACCAGGGCGCTATCGATATTCACGCGACTTCCTTTCGTGCAAGATAACCGAGCAGCGTTGCCAGTGTGTCTTTCAGGTCCTTGCGGTGGACCACCATGTCGACCATGCCGTGGGCATGGAGGTACTCGGCGCGCTGGAAGCCGTCGGGGAGTTTTTCTCGGATCGTGTCCTGGATCACGCGCTGGCCGGCAAAGCCGATGAGCGCGCCGGGTTCGGCGATCTGCACATCGCCGAGCATGGCGTAGCTGGCGGTGACGCCGCCGGTGGTGGGATCGGTCAGGACGACGATATAGGGCAGGCCCGCTGCGGCAAGGCGGCGGGTGGCCACGGTGGTCTTGGGCATCTGCATGAGGGACAGGATGCCCTCCTGCATGCGCGCGCCGCCCGCAGCGGTGACGATGACGTAGGCGCAGTTCTCGGCGATCGCCTTCTCGGCACCGGCGACGAAGGCTTCGCCCACGGCCATGCCCATCGAGCCGCCCATGAATTTGAAGTCCTGCACGCCCAGCACGGCCTTGGCGCCGTTGACGGCACCGAAGGCGTTGGTCAGCGCATCGGGGTAGGGGTTGGCGGCGCGGGCGGCCTTGAGGCGGTCGGGATACTTCTTGGTATCGCGGAAATTCAGCGGGTTCTCGGGAACCTTGGGGGTCGGCAGGACGGTATAGCCGGTGTCCAGCAGCAGATCGAAGCGGGCCTTGGCGCCGATGCGGCCATGGTGCTCGCACTTCGGGCAGACCGAAAGATTGGCCTCAAATTCCTTGATGAAGAGCATCTCGCCGCAGCTGGCGCACTTCATCCAGAGTTCGTCGGGCGTATCGCGCTTGGCGAGGCTCGATATGGAATTTCGGACTTTGTCGAGCCAACTCATTCGATTTCGTACCAATCCTGCGGAAAAAGGGCCTTCGAGACTGGCCTTCTTCCCCCCTGTGTTTCGGCGCGTCTCGTGCGCGTACGGCGGCGACCCGGGAAACGCGCCGGAGCCGTACGAGGCGCGCCCATTAGAGGAATCCGCGTGATGGTCGCAAGCCAATTCGCCCCAGCCTGTGGGCAACTGCGTGGCGCAGGCATCGCCGGGGCGTAACGGAGCGGCGATATGATGGGCTCGATTGGATACGAAAACCGCGAGTAATCGGCGCTGACTGCACGCATTCTATGCAATCGTATTCATACGCTTTCCCTAAGGGGAAAGGGCGGGTTTTCGTCGTCCCGGACTTGATCCGGGACCGGCGGCGGTCTTTAGAAGCGACATTGTGTGATGCGCCTCGCCGCCACGTGGGTCGTTCACGGCCAGCGGTCCCGGATCAAGTCCGGGATGACGAAGGGAATGCCTCCTCATGCACACTCCTGGCTCCACCTCCAGCGCCGTGCGCCGCAGCACTTATGGCAACGCGCCGGGTGACGCCTTCGACTTATCCATTCCCGTCGAGGCGCCCGTGGCGATCGAAACCAACGGTATTGCCTATGCGGTGATGATGGCGACTCCGCTGGCGCTGGAGGATTTCGTCACCGGCTTCCTGATGGCCGAGGGGCTGGCGCTGGCTGGCGAGGTCGGGGAAGTCGCCGTTCATGCGACCGACGATGCCGAATGGGGCAGCGGTTATGTCGCGCGGGTGAACCTGCCGCCCGAGCGGCTTGGGCCCATCCTCGAACGCGCGCGGCGGCGGGTGGGCGACAGTTCCTGCGGTATATGCGGGATCGAGGGGGTGGAAGCCGCACTGCGCCCGCTGCCGCCGCTGGCCCGGACTTCCGAAGCGAGCCCGCAGGCGATCCGGCGCGGTCTCGACGCCATGCGCGAGGGTCAGGTGCTGGGCAAGCGGACCCGCGCCACGCACGCCGCCGCGTTTTGCAGCGAGGCGGGCGAAGTGCTGGCGCTGCGCGAGGATGTCGGGCGGCACAATGCGCTGGACAAACTGGTGGGCGCGCTCGCCCGTGCCGCGATCGATCCGGCGCAGGGGTTCATCGTCATGACCTCGCGCTGTTCCTACGAACTGGTCGAGAAGACCGTGCGGGCCGGGTGTCCGCTGCTGGTGGCGATCTCGGCGCCTACCGACCTCGCGGTACGCCGGGCGCAGGCGGCCGGGCTGCGGCTCGCGGTGGTGGCGCGCGAGGATTCCATGCTCATGGTCGATCCCGGTAAGCGGTTCGTCGAAGGCTGAACCCCGGTTATCCTTGCAGACAGGCCTGAGCGCACATAGGTTCGCGGACAACCGGGTTTTTCACGAGGACTACACATGGCTACGGCCACTGAAACTGCTGGCGAACTCAAGCTCACTCCCCCCGATCCGGTGCCGACCGTCGCGCCTGAGCGTGCGGCGGGTCTCGTGGCCATCGGGGACGAGGCGAAGTCCAAGCTGCAGGTGCGCGTGGACGAGTTCGTCGACGACCTCGTCTCGCAGGACGCCGCCTCGCCCGATTTCGGGCGCAAGGTGGACCAGATCACCAACATGGGGCGCAAGGAAATTTCCGACGCCTCCAGCCATTCCAACCGCTTCCTCGATCGCCCGGTGCGGGCGATGGACAAGGATGCGGGCGTGGGTGCCGATCTTGCCGAACTGCGCCGCACGGTCGAGGACCTCGACCCCAGCCGCAAGGGCAAGCTGCTGGAGCCGCGCAAGATCTTCGGGGTGATCCCCTTCGGCAACAAGCTGAAGAACTACTTCGACGGCTACCAGAGCGCGCAGGGTCATATCAGCGCGATCCTCGCCCGCCTGCAGGGCGGCAAGGACGAACTGCTGATGGACAACGCCGCCATCGACGTCGAGCGCCAGAACCTGTGGGCCGCCATGGGCAAGCTCGAACAGATGATCTACATGGCGCGCACGCTGGACCAGGCGCTGGAGGACAAGGCCAACGACCTCGACCACACCGACCCGGCCAAGGCGAAGGCGGTGCGCGAATCGGCGCTGTTCTACGTGCGCCAGCGTACGCAGGACCTGATGACGCAGATGGCCGTCTCGGTGCAGGGCTATCTGGCGCTGGATCTGGTGAAGAAGAACAACGTCGAGCTGGTGAAGGGCGTGGACCGCGCTTCGACCACCACGGTCGGCGCGCTGCGCACGGCGGTGACGGTGGCGCAGGCGATGGCGAACCAGAAGCTGGTGCTCGACCAGATCACCGCGCTCAACACGACGACCGCGAATATCATCGACGGCACCGGCCAGATGCTCAAGGACAACACCGCGCGCATCCACGAGCAGGCGGCGAACTCGACGATTCCCCTGGAGACGTTGAGCCGCGCGTTCCAGAACATCTACGACACGATGGATTCGATCGACACTTTCAAGCTGAAGGCGCTCGATTCGATGAAGCAGACGGTGACCTCGCTGGAGGGCGAGATCAGCAAGTCCAAGGCCTACATTGCCCGCGCGCAAGGGCAGTCCGAAGGTCTGGCGGCGGGCGACGATGCCGCCGCGAAGACATTGCTGGAGGCTCTGGACTAACCGACGATGGCTCAGCTTCCAGCCAAGACCTCGCAGCGCGTATCGCAGGACATCGTGCGCGCCGCGCGGCGCCAGCGGGCCGCGCGCATCTACAACGCACGCAAGGAGCAGTGGCGCTTTCGCATGCGCCGGTTGCGCCGGGCATTCCTGGCGATGGCGGGCATCTACATCGCCGGGCTGGTCGCGGCCCTGGTGCTGGGCGGGGTGTCGTTCACCGCCGGGCTGCTGACGTTCCTGCTGGGAGTGGCGGTCTTCGTGGTGCTCTCGATCTTCCCGGCCACCCCGCGCACCCATGTCGAGGATTTGAACGCCGCCAGCCTGCCGGAACTGGCGGGTTCCACCGAGCTATGGCTGGAAGGCAAGCGCAAGGCGCTGCCGAACGCCGCCGTCGATGCGGTGGACATGATCGGCGTGCGCCTCGAACAGCTGGCCCCGCAGCTGGCGATGCTCGACGAACGCGGTCCCGCGGCGCGCGAGGTTCGCAAGCTGCTGACCGAGCACTTGCCTGAGATGGTCAACAGCTACACGCGCATCCCCGCGCAGCTACGTGGGAAGACCGGCTCTGGCGGCACCTCTCCGTCCGAGCAGCTGGTCGACGGCCTGTGCGTGATCGCCGACCAGATCGAGGCGATGAGCGAGGATTTGTCCCGCAATGACGTCGATGCGCTGGCCACGCGCGGACGGTTCCTCGAAGTGAAGTACCTCGATAAGGAGTGATCGCGGGGGCGGCGCGCGCCGGGTCAAGGACCGTGCTATCGGACCCGGATGCACAAGATCCTGCTGTTCATGAAGCGTCGGCCGGACATTTCGGTCGAGGCATTCCGCGACTATTACGAGACGCGCCATGCGCCGCTGGCCGCGAAATATTCGCGCGGGGTGACACGCTATATCCGCCGTTACGTCGATCCGCAGCCGCATCCGGAAACCGGCGCGTTCATCGATGGCCCGGACGTGATCACCGAACTGTGGTTCGCGGATGAGGCCATCTACCGCGCGACGCTGGCCTACATCACCACCAGCCTGATGCCGGACGATATCGTCGAGGACGAGAAAAACCTGTTCGACCGCGCCTCCTTTCGCATCGCCACGGTCGTGGAGCGGGAGACGGATTTCGGGTGAGGGGCTAGGCCCACCCCGTTGCGACTAGGCAGCAAGCTGCCAAGTCTCACTCCCCTCCCGCTCGCGGGAGGGGCTGGGGGTGGGCTCTACCGCCGCAACCCTTCCTCCTTCGGTTTCCACGTCCTGTCGGTCCTTGAGGTACGCGACGGTCGTGGCAATGTCGCTCCCAGCCTCCCGTCACTGCGCGTTGCCCCTGGTATTGAGCAGGCCGATGATCCCCCCATCCACGCGAATGTCCACGCCGCTGACGTAGGACGCGGCGGGCGAGCACAGGAATTCCGCGACAGAGGCGATTTCGTCGCCCTGGCCCATGCGCTGCTGCGGGACCATGCCGATCATGGCGCGGAGCTGTTCGTTCGCCTCCGCCTCGGCATTGCCCATGGGGGTCGCGATGAAGCCCGGTGCGATCGAGGCGATGCGCAGGCCCTTCGCGCCGAAGGCGGGGGCGTCGCGCTCGACGATGCCGATCACCGCGCGCTT
>NZ_ALVC01000337.1:0-5510 GCF_000293195.2 Sphingomonas sp. LH128 | reverse complement strand
TCGTCGGTGAAGCGGATCAGGCCGGTCTTAGCGTCGATCACCTCGACCGGCACCTGCAGCACCACGCCCGTCGTGGGCGAGACCGGCAGCACGGGCGAATAGGTCCGGCGGCGCTCCTCGCGCAGCGTGGGGAGCATGACGTCGAGAATCGCCTGATTGCACTCCAGTACGCGCGCCAGAGCGGCGTCGAACGCGCCCGAATTGTAGCGGTCGCTGGCCGAGACGAATTCGTAGTCGAAGCCGAAGCGGTCGAGGAATTCGCGCAGCATCGCATTGTTGTGATGCGCGAAGCTCTCGTGCGTGCCGAACGGATCGGGGATGCGGCTGAGCGGCTTGCCGAGGTTGGCGGCGAGCACGTCGGCGTTGGGAATGTTGTCGGGCACCTTGCGCAGCCCGTCCATGTCGTCCGAGAACGCCACGAGCCGCGTCGGCGCGCCGCCGGTCAGCGCTTCATAGGCACGGCGGACCAGCGTGGTGCGCAGGACTTCCTGGAAGGTGCCGATATGCGGCAGGCCCGAAGGACCGTAACCGGTCTCGAACAGCACCGGTGCGCCGTCCGGTTTGCCCTGCGGAAACCGCTTGAGCAGCTTCTGGGCCTCCTGGAAAGGCCAGGCCTTGGACACACGTGCGGCTTCGATCAGGGCATTTTCGGTCATGGCCCGCGCTCTAAGGCGAAATCTGCGATTATCGCAAGGGTTCAGTCGATGGCTCACGTACTCCAACACCAAAACACGCCGTCATCCCAGCGAAGGCTGGGACCGTTAGCCTATTATTGCCAACTATCGTCAGGGCGCCCGGCCGAGGGGTTGGGCTTTACGCGGCTAACGGTCCCAGCCTTCGCTGGGATGACGGCGTATGAGGAGGAGCGTTCAGCCCCTCCTTGCACGCTCAGTCCCGCCACGCCCAATCATAGACCAGCGCGTCCTCGCGGAACGCGAACCGGTCGATGTGACGGGCGACCACGTCGGTCAGGCCCTGCACCGCGTCGCGGTCCTCGCCGGTGATGGTGATGGCGATGCCCTCCGCATCGGCGTCCATCACGGTGACGGCATTGGGGAACGTCACCGTTCCCTTATCGCCGTCCACTGCGGTTTCCAGCTTGTGGCTCCAGTGCTTGCAGAGCTGGCGGACGTACTTGCCGCCATTCGGTGTCTTCACGGTTGCGGCGATGGTACTCACTTCTCGATCCTTTCGATCTTGCGGGTGGCCTCGTCGATGACATCCGCGATCTGCAGGATGAAGTCACGATCGGCCCCTTCGGTCGAGAGCCGGTCGAACACCGCCGTCTTGAGCGCATGGAACGCCCGGCGCACCGGCGCAGGATCGACCCGGTCACGCTGCGCGGCAAGCGCCCCGAGGCGGCCCTTGAGTTCGGCGAACTTCTCCGCATCGGCCCCAGCCTTGGCGCGGCCTTCGGCGGTGGCCTCGAAAGCCTTGCGGGCGCTGTCGCCGGAGACGGGGGCGATCAGGCCGGTCTCTTCCATGTAGATCAGCGCGGGGTAGACCACGCCCGGGCTCGGCGCATAGTCGCCGCCCGAAAGCGCCTCGATCTCGCGGATCAGTTCATAGCCGTGGCGCGGTGCCTCGACGATCAGGGCGAGCAGCAGGGTCTGCAGTTCGGCCTGATCGAACAACCGCTTGCGACGACCGCCGCCGCGCGGACCGTCAGGACCACCGCGTCCGCCGCGACCTTCAAAGCCGCCACCGAAGCCGCCGGGAAAGCCCTTCCCGAACCCGCCACCAAGCGGTCCACGGGCCAGCCCGTGCAGGCCGTGCCTGCCGCCGTGGCGGCCAAGCATCGCGCGCAAGTCTTCGGCGCCTTCGGACATCGCAGAGATCATGTCCTCGCGCCCGAAGCGGCGTTCTCCACCGTGACGGCCGCGTCCCCCTCCATGACGGTGGCCGTGGTTGCAATCTGAGTTTCTCATCATTCTTTCCATATGCTTCATGATGGCCTTAAGATATATCTTGAGTGAAATCCAACAAGAGGGAAATTTGTATCGAGCCGTAATTTTTTCCGTGGAGCGCGAGAGCCCGGCGTTTCCAATTCCGCCCCCCGTGCCTAATGAGAGGCCATGGCCGCCCTGCCCCTCCCTGCCCTCCACGCCAGTCATGGCGGCTGCTGGCTGCGCGAGAAGGATCTGACCGGCCTCGGCACCCGCCCTCTTTCCAAGGGCGAGGCGGTGATGGCCGCCGCCGACACCCCGCTGCTGATCCTCAACGCGCCCCTGCTGGCGACACGGCTGGGCTATCCGGACCTGTCGGGGCTGGACCTTCTGGAACTCTACGCCTTCGTCCATCCGGCGCGCTTTGTGGTACCGACCCCCAAGGGCCTTGCCCATGCTCTCGGCCTCGCCGAGCCGGAGGGCGATTCCGATGTACCGCGCCTGCTGCAGGAAGCGGCCGGCGCCCTGCTCGACATGTGCGAGAACGGCGCCTGGTCCGAACGCGAGGGCGCATGGACCTCGCTGCAGTCGCTGGTGAGGATGCGCTGGCCCTGGGCCACGCTGCTGACGGGCCGCATCCGCAAGCCCGAACGCGCCGAACGCTGGCTGTTCACCCGCCTGCCCGAATGGGAGGAAACCCCCGAAGTCCCCCAGCCTCGGCAGGTCGTGCTGGAGGACGAGGAAGTCCTGCAGCGGCTCGCCAGCCTCACCGGCAGCGCCGCCGAACAACGCCCCGGCCAGCGCGCCTATGCGGTGGAGACCGCCCACGCCTTCGCCCCGCGCGAACGGTCCGGCCGCCCGCACGTCCTGCTGGCGCAGGCGGGCACCGGCATCGGCAAGACGCTGGGCTATCTCGCCCCCACTTCGCTGTGGACCGAGAAGGCGGGCGGCACCGTCTGGGTCTCCACCTATACCAAGGCGCTGCAGCGCCAGCTGCGCGCGGAAAGCCGCCGCGCCTGGCCCGAGCGACGGGCCGACGGCACCCGCCCCGTGGTGGTGCGCAAGGGCCGCGAGAACTACTTGTGCCTCCTCAACCTCGAAGATGCGCTGCAGGGTGGCTTCAACGGGCGCGCGGCGATCCTCGCGCAACTGGTGGCGCGCTGGGCGGCGTACTCGCAGGACGGCGACATGATCGGCGGCGACCTGCCCGGCTGGCTCGGCACCCTGTTCCGCCAGCGCGGCATCGCGGCGCTGACCGACCGGCGCGGCGAATGCGTCTATGCCGGGTGCCCGCATTACCGGAAGTGCTTCATCGAGCGCGCCACCCGCGCCAGTGTCGGCGCCGACCTCGTGATCGGCAACCACGCCCTCGTCATGGTCAATGCCGCGCGCGGCCGCGATCCGGCTTCCCGCCCGACCCGCGTGGTGTTCGACGAAGGCCATCACGTTTTCGACGCCGCCGACTCCACCTTCGCCGCAGCGCTCACCGGCGCCGAGGCGATCGAACTGCGCCGCTGGGTGATAGGTCCGGAGAAAGCCTCCAAGGGCCGCCGCCGTGGCCTCTCAGCCCGCCTTGCCGACGTCGCCAGCTACGACGAGGCTGGCGCCAAGGCGATCGCCGCCGCGCGCGAGGCCGCAGAGGCGCTCCCCGGCGACGGCTGGATGGGCCGCATCGCCGAGAACGCCGCCTCCGGGCCGCTGGAAGAACTGCTCGCGGCTGTGCGCGCCACGGTCTATGCCCGCGACGAAAGCGGCGGGCAGGAAGCGGGCTATGGGCTCGAAACCGAAGCGGCCAGCCTGGAAGGCTCGTTCGTCGAGATCGCGCAGGCCGCCCGCGCGGCGCTGGCGGAACTGCGCCAACCGCTGATCCGCCTCGGCATGCGTCTCGAAGCGCTGCTGGAGGAGCCGCCCGACTGGCTCGACGGACCGGGCCGCGCCCGCATCGAAGGCGCGCGCCATTCGCTGACATGGCGCGTCGATACCCTCGGCGCCTGGGAATCGCTGCTCGACCGCATGGGCGGCCCGGCCGATCCCGAATACGTCGACTGGCTCGCCGTCGACCGCTCCGAGGCGCGCGAGTTCGACATCGGCATCCATCGCCGCTGGCTCGATCCGATGAAGCCCTTTGCGCAAGTCGTGCTCGAACCGGCACACGGCGTCGTCATGACTTCAGCCACGCTGCTCGACGGCGAGGACTGGGCCAAGGCCATCGCCCGCTCCGGCGCGCCGAACATCGAGGTGATGCCGCGCCTGTCGATCCACCAGAGCCCGTTCGACTACGCGACGCAGGCCGAAGTGCTGATCGTCACCGACGTGCCCAAGGGCGACATTCCCGCCCTCTCCGCCGCCTTCGGGCGTCTGATCGAAACCTCACGCGGCGGTGTGCTCGGCCTGTTCACGGCGATCCGGCGGCTGCGCGCGGTCTATGGCCGCATCGCCGACCGGCTCGCGCGCGGAGGGCTCCCGCTCTACGCGCAGCACGTCGATCCGATCGATACCGGCACGCTGGTCGACATCTTCCGCGACGATCCCGCCGCCTCGCTGCTGGGCACCGATGCCTTGCGCGACGGGGTGGACGTTCAGGGCGATTCCCTGCGCCTCGTCGTGATGGAGCAAGTGCCCTGGCCGCGCCCGACGATCCTGCACCGCGCCCGGCGCCTTGCGGGCGGCGGCAGCGCCTACGACGACACGCTGATCCGCGCCAAGTTGGCGCAGGCTTTCGGCCGCCTCATCCGCAGCCGCGAGGACCGGGGGCACTTCGTGGTGCTCTCGCCCGCATTCCCCTCGCGCCTGCTCTCCGCCTTCCCGGCGGGGACGCCGATCCGGCGGGTTACGCTGGAGGAGGCTTTACAGCGCGTGGCCGGTCATGCTCAAGGAGCCGCAGCGGACCGGGCGGAAGACTCGCAGTCGCTATCCTGATCCGCTGTTGTAGAGTTGGCCCCATGAAAATCCTCGGCATCTTCCGTCACGCCAAATCGGACTGGACCGATGCCCGTCTGCGCGACTTCGACCGCCCGCTCAACAAGCGCGGGCGGGTCGGGGCGGGTGTCATGGGCAAGCACATCCTCGAACACGGTGTAGGCTGGCGCTACATCCTCGCCTCGCCCGCCGTGCGCGTGACGCAGACGATCGAGCTTGCCGGTGAAGCGGCCGGAGAGACGCCGCCCGTCACCTGGGACCGGCGCATCTACCTCGCCAGTTCGGCAGCGTTGATCGACGTGCTGAAGGATCAGGAAACGGACCCGCGCTCGATCCTGCTGGTCGGGCACAATCCGGGGCTGGAGGATCTGATCTTCGACCTCGTGCCGGATGATGGGTCCAGCCCGTTGCGCGATGTGGTTGAGGACAAGTTCCCCACCGCTGCCTATGCGGTGGTGGAACTGGACATAGAGCACTGGTCTGACTTGCGCGAAGGCTGCGGTCGGCTGACGCATCTGGTGCGCCCGCGCGATCTCGATCCCTCGCTCGGGCCGAGCCTGACCGAGTAACACCGCACCAGGGCGTACAAGCACCCGTCATCTCAGCGAAAGCTGGGACCGCTGGCAGTGCTTGAGGCGAAACCTATCGTCGAGGTGCCCTGACGCTGGCTCACGCCTAAAGATTTTCCAGCGGTCCCAGCCTTCG
>NZ_ALVC01000336.1:0-5120 GCF_000293195.2 Sphingomonas sp. LH128 | reverse complement strand
CGGGCGTACCGATCCGCGCGTCGTCGAGGATGTCGCGAAGTTCGGTGCCAACCGGGTCGGCGCTGCCGGGGATCCACGCTATCGCGTCAACGGCTCGTTTCGGGATCGATACGTCGCGGATCGGTTCGATGAGGCATTCGACTGCAGCGGCGGCAATGACTGCGTGGATGTCATCGTCTACCCTTCCGTGCAGGCGCCTTCAGCCGCCGTGCACACTGGACCGGAGACCCTCGGAACCCACCGGTTTGCAGCCTATTCCGGGCGTCCCGCCATCGCGCTTCCCGTAGGCTCGGCCATGACGGCCGAGGGGTTGCGTCCGGTCTCTCTCGAGTTGCTGGGGCAAAGCGGCGAGGAATGGCGCCTGCTGGAGATTGCGGCAGCCTGGCAGGCAAGTCTCTCGTTGCCCCGTACCGTCCCCTGTGAAAGCGAGAAGGCGCTCGTCTGTCTCATTGCCCCGGCCCCGAGCGCAACGCGCCGTTGAGCGCCGACACGAATTCGCGCACCAGGCGCGCGCGCTGTGCGTCCGGCCGGAACAGGATGTATGCCCTGAAATAGACTGCCGGTTCGTACGGCTTGATGATCAGCCCGCGCTGTTCGAAACCGTCCGCCGCGAAAGGATTGACGAGGCCGAGGCCAACTCCTTCGAGTGCAAGGGCGCAAACGGTCAAGGACGCCGGCGTCTCGACCACGATGTGCGGACGCGCGCCGACCGCGTCGAATGTCTCGGTCATGCGCGCGCGGGCACGGTCTTCGGGGGCCAGCGCGATGAATGCCATGTTGTGCAGGTCTTCCGCGCGGATGATGTCGCGGTCCGCGTAAGGGTGGTCCGGCGGCATTACGCAGACCGCCCTTACGCTTTGGAACACGCTGTGATCTACGCCTGAGAGGTCAACTTCGTCTGCAGCGAGGCCGATGTCGAATTGCTGGTTCACGACATGATCGCGCACTGCAGCCGAGGAAAGGATCTGCAAGGTGATCGAGACTTGCGGGTTGGTCTCCCGGAACTTCCGCACTGCCCGCGGCACCAGGGTCGAGCCTAGCGCGGCAAGGCTGGCTATACGCAGGCTGCCTGATCCAAAATCGCGGATGCGTGCGGCCGAAGCGCGCAGTGTGTCCAGACCCGTGAAGGCGTTGGACACGTCGCGGAAGAACAGTTCGCCTTCGGGCGTGGCGATGAGGCGGCCTTTCACCCGGTCGAACAGCGCGAAGCCGACGCGGTACTCGAGTTCCGAAATGGCGCGGCTGACGGCAGGCTGGGTAATGTTCAGAAGTTCGGCAGCACGTGACGCTGACCCGCCGATCATCAAAGCCTGATATATCTCGAGTTGCCGGAAATTCATGCGAGCGTGATAGGCTTGGGGCGCGGGTGAGTAAATTCTTCGTGACAGGCTGTGGATCGCCGCCCGCACGGGACGGGGCGTCTTGCTCCCGTGCGGGCGGCGAAGCTCATGCGGTGATGTACCGCGCAGGGCGGTAAGGTGCGAGGATCGGGGCCTCCACGCCGGTCATGATCTCCTGCGCCGCGTAACGGCCGAGGATCGGCGCCAGAGTGATGCCGCTGTGGGTGACCAGCACATAGGCGCCCTTGATGCCCGGCACCGGCCCTGCGATCGGCTTGTTGTCCAGCGGGTAGGGCCGGAAGCCGAGCAACACCCTGGTGGCCTTGGCTTCGGCAATGGCAGGCATGTATTCGGCAGTGCGGGCGATCAGCATGTCGCCGTGGAATTGCTGGAGCGCCGCATCCGGATAGGCCATCTGGTGCTTCAGGATTTCGGTATGCTGAGGCAGGTTCGGCGGCCCGCTGGTGAAGCTGGTGAGGTAGCGCCCATCGGCGTACTGTTTGAATTCCAGGATGCTGGAGGCTTCATAGACCAGCTTGGTGGTGACGGGACGGGGCGTGGTGTGAACCACCAGGCCCGGTTTGTGCGCAAGTTCGAGCTTGCGGTCCATCAGTGCCATGATGCGCGGCGTGTCGGTGCCGGTCACACTGACGAGGTGATCGAGTTCGAAATCACCCTTGGTCGTGGTAACGCCGGCGACTGCGCCGCCGACGACCTTTATCGCGGTCACTTCGCAGGGATAGAGCACTTTGGCGCCGAAACGCTTAGCGGCGGCGAGGTAGCGCTGGGTAGCGAAGACCGGATCGACATGGCCGTCCTTGGCCGTCTGGAAGGCGAGCTTGACCTCGTCACCGGGAAACACGCCGGGGCTGGCCTTGGTAATGCCTTCGCCGGTGAGGTAGACTGGCGGATCGTCGGTCGCTTCCAGCAATGTCGCCTTTGTCTGCAGAGAATCCTTCTTGTTGGCGTAAGCCCAGCTTATCGAGCCGCCCCAGATTGCCTTCATGCCCAGCGTGCGGTCATCGTCGAGCCAGGCATCCATGCTTTCAAGGCGCAGCTTCATGTAGTGCGCGTCGTTGACCACGGGATTGATCCAGGCGACCGACTTTTCGGTGGCTCCCGCGGCGGGACGCGTCTTTTCAAATACAATGACTTCGGCTCCCGCCTTGGCGAGTTGAGCGGCGACAGAGGCACCGATCAGGCCGCCGCCGATCACGCCGACGCGGAGCTTGCGGCCCGGCTTTGCGCAGGCCCCCGCGGCCTGCAATGCGGCCATGGCGGCGAACCCGCCAAGAATTGTCCGGCGCTGAAACGTCATGGTGATAGCTACTCCGATTTATCCAGCTTGTTTGTCTTGCCGTCCCATCGCACCGGCGAGATCAGGCAACGAACGCATTGCGGGCCATGCCGCCACCCTATGGCTTGAAGCGCCCAAGTGCGGCAGTGGCTACTTCGCCGTCTTGCGCTGAAGTTCCTCCGCTGATGCCCAGGCCTCCCACGATCTTGCCGTCGATCGACACCGGGAGACCGCCTTCCAGAGCCAGGGCGCCGTCGGCACCGCTATAGGCGACGGCGCCTGCCGCTGCGGCGTCCTGCAGGACCTTGGTGGGCTTGCGGAAGCGGGCCGCCGAGCGGGCCTTGGCCGGGGCGATGGCGGTGGAGGCATATTGGGTGCCATCCATCACTTCGATCAGGATCGGATCCCCAGACGGCCCTGTGACCGCTACGGCCATCGCTAGGCCGCGTGCATGCGCTTCATCCCTCGCCAGTCGCGCAAGCGCTTGAGCGGCTCGAAGCGTGATCGGCTCTCCGTAGCGCGGGGCCGGCGTCTCCGTGCCCATGGCGCCGGACGATGCTGACAGCGCCCAGAGGAAGACCAGCGCCGCTGCGGGCTTGGCCAGACGGATGTTCATGAAAGCGGCGACCTTCTCGAGCTTGCGGATTTCCTGATCCTTTGTTCGCCCGCGCAGCGATTACCGGCAATGGTTGATCCGTTGTAAGTCCATGACTGAATGTTATAGGATGCCCGTCCTTAAACCGTTCCAGTTAACGGTCTGCGTCTGGTAGTTGGAGAAATATAATACTATTATCAGTAGCTTCATGAGAATATTTGTTTGATCGGCCAATGCCGGAGCGGGTTGAGGCGTGAGCCGCATCTCGGGCGGGAGGAGGTGACAAGGCGGCTGCGTCCGGTTATCAAGCCGGCTGTGCGCCGCTCCGCTTTCCTTCTGCTACTCGTCAGCCTTCTGCTTACGCTCGGCGTAGGCTCTTTGGCGCATGCGACGGAAAGCCTCGCGCAGCATGACGAGGAGGCTACGGCGTGGCATTGGCAGGGAGATGGAGATCATTCCCCCCCGGACCAGGACAGCGCCGTTCCCCATCATCACGGTAGCTGCCATGGCCATCACATCGGCACACCGGCTGAGCGCTCCGTGCTCGATGACAGCCGTGTGATGCCTCTTGCAGGCCAGGCAGATCCTGTCTTTCCGCTTCGACCTGTCGATCACCTGCCAGAGATCGAACCGCCCATTTTCTGAATGACGCCGCCGACCTCGGCCGCTTGCGCGGTCGAGGCGTTGAATGACGTCTTCAGGAGATTCATAATATGTATCGTATCATCGCAGCCGTTGCGGCTGCGGCGTGCTGCGCTGTCGGCGCACATGCGAGCGATGGCCCGCCGCCGTTCACCCTGGCGCGCGCGCTATCGCTGGCGGGCGCAGGCTCGCCCGTCGCCGAAGCAGGAAGTGCGCAGGTTCGCGTGGCTGCAGCCGCCCGTACCGTCGCCGCCCTGCGTCCCAACCCCTCGCTGAGCCTCCAGACCGAGAACGTTGCCGGAAGCGGCACTTATCGCGGTTTCGATGGTGCGGAGACGACCGCGCAATTCACGCTCCCGCTGGAAATGGGCGGAAAGCGTTCTGCACGCATCGCCGTGGCCGATGCCGGGCAGGAACGGGCACGGGTCGAACGTGCGATTTCCATGGCCGATCTCAGGCTAGCAGTGACGCAAGGCTACATAGCCGCGCTCGCTGCCGAGCACCGTGCGCTGATTGCAGCGCGGCAAGTGGAAATCGCGGGTGAGGCGCTGCATGCTTCGCAAGTCCGCGTCCGTGCCGGGCGCGCGTCGCCGCTTGAGGAACAGCGCAGCCAGCTGATGTTGGCCAATGCCCGTCTAGCCAGCGAGCAGGCGGTGAGGCTGACCCAGGTGGCGCGTGGAAACCTCGCGCGGTTGATCGTGGCGCCCGTGGATGGAGCCCTGGACGCGGCGTGGTTCGATCATCTCGCGATCGCCGGGCCGGTCGAGCGGGCTGTGATCGACGATACGTTGGCCGTTCGCGCGGCCGCGTTGGACGTGGCTAGCGCCGATGCGCAGCTACGTCTGGCCGCTGCCCGGCGGGTGCCCGATCTTCAGCTCTTCGCCGGTCCGCGTCGGCTTGAGGCGACGCGCGACACGGCGATGACCTTCGGCGTCTCGATCCCGCTCCAGTTGTTCGATCGGGGCAGCGCCGCATTGGCGCAGGCGCATGCAGAACGGGACGAAAGGGATGCGCAGAGGCGCGTGGCGCAGATCCGCATCGGGCAGGCTATCGCGAGTGCCGATGCCGAGGTGGCCAATGCCGAGACGGCGGCCCGTGTGGCAGGCGGGCCGGCTTTGGCGGCTGCGCAAGAGGCCGCGCGCATCGCCCGCATAGGATATCGCGAGGGCAAGTTCGGGCAACTCGACCTGCTCGATGCCGAACGTGCTCTCGCGGAGACCAGACTGGCCGCCGTCGATGCGCTGGC
>NZ_ALVC01000335.1:0-5356 GCF_000293195.2 Sphingomonas sp. LH128 | reverse complement strand
CCCGCTTGCGGGAGGGGCAGCGAGACTTGCTGAGCCGAAGGCGAAGTTAGTCGCAGCGGGGGGTCTGGCGCCAGGCCGATCTGGATCGACACACGAAAAAGGGCGCCGGAAACCCGGCGCGCTTCCCGTTTCAGTCTGAACCGAAAGCTCAGTTCGCTGCAGGAGCCGCTGCCGGAGCAGGCGAAGCCTTGCTCTTGGCATAAGCCGACCACAGCTTGGCAACCGGCGCGCGAGTGCCGGTGACCTTGGCGAAGTTGGCTTCCGCATCGGCGTACTTGCCCTGCAGAGCCTGCGACATGCCGAGACGCAGCGCGACCTTGTTGGCATCGACGCCCGGCATCGACGCGGCCTTGGCATAGAACGTCTCGGCCTTGGCCGGCTGGTCGTAGCTCAGGAACACGTCCGCCGCGCCGACGACGCTGGCAGCCGTCGCACCCGGCTTGCTGGCATCACGCTCGGTGGCGGGCAGCGAAGCCTTGTCCGCCGCGACGCGGCCGTCGGTGTTGGCCTTGTCCGGCACGTCTCCGGCGGTCAGCTTGCCCTTGGCGATACCGTCGGCCATGACCTTGCTCGCTTCGCCCGGGAACGCGCGCGGATCGGCGTTCTCGAGGTATTCGAAGTAGTCGCGCTTGTCGTTCATCGAACCGGTGAGGAACATCAGGCGCATCAGGTCGAGGTTCTGGTCGCGCGGCAGCGAGGCCAACTGGCGGACCACCGAGATCGCGGTGTTCCAGGTGCCCGGGTAATACTGGCCGAGCATCGCCGCGTATTCGGTCGACGGAGCGAGCTGCTTGGCGGTGTAGGTCTGCTGGAGGACCGAGCGCAGCGCGGTTTCCGAAGGCGCCTGGCCCTTGGCCTGCGCGGCGGCAACATCGTCCTTGGCCATCTGCAGGGCGGCCTCGGGGTTGTTGTTGCGCTTGTAGGCATCGGCGAGGACCGCATCGAGCTGGCCCGACGAATCGACGAAGCCGCCGTCCTTGGCCGCCTTCAGGTACGTCGCCGCGCTGGCGTAGTCCTTGAGCTGGTAGGCGGTGATGCCGGCATCGTAGTTGGTCTTGCCGACTTCCTCGGCGGGCAGCTTGCCGCTGGAGAGCAACATCTTGTTGCCTTCCTGCTTGGTGGCGAGATCCTGCGAGATGATGCCGAAGTTGCGCATCATCGAGCCGAGTGCGTTCTTGTCGTCGGGCGTGGTTGCGGCCGGCACGGCGGCCTGGAACGCGGCCTTGCCGTCACCGCCGACGGCGGCGTCGAAGGCGGCCTTGGCCTTGGCCATCGCGTCGGGGGTCTGCTGGCCGCCGAGAGCAGCGATCGCGGCTTCCATGGCCTTCTGCAGCGGCTGGGCGACCTTCACGAACTCGGGGGAGAACTTGCCGCCTGCGGCTTCCTTCTCCTTCTTCGCGGCCATCGCGGGGGTGGCGACCGTCAGCGCCATACCGCTCGACAGGAGGGCGGCAAGAGCGACACGGGAAACAAGGAACTTGCGAGCCATCAAGGCTACTCCTCTCAAGGACAAACGAAATCCCGCCGAAACGGGATGAAAATAAGGCGGTCGCCGGTTTGGCCGGGAATTCGGCCCTTGGCAACCATGCGAGCGAATTAGCTTTTAGCCACTGAACGCGCATTGAATGCAATTCGTCGCAGCCGTTCAGGTTCCCCGCGCGCGTGCGTTCCTTATATGTGGAAAACGGCACGCATCGCCCCTCGCCGCCACCGGTTCCGGTGGCTTTCCCCTGGCGCATGTCCTAGTGCGGTCCATCATTCTTCTTCCGTAGCAAAAGCGATCCAACCCGCGTGAGCGACGACACCAACGATATCCAGCCCGTAGGCCCCGAGGGCGAATTCACCCGCATCGACATCGTCGACGAGATGAAGACGAGCTACCTCGACTACGCGATGAGCGTGATCGTCAGCCGCGCGCTGCCCGACGTGCGCGACGGCCTGAAGCCGGTGCACCGCCGCATCCTCTATGCCTCGCAGGAAGGCGGCTTCGTCGCCGGGCGTCCTTATCGCAAGTCGGCCAAGATCGTCGGCGACGTGATGGGCAACTACCACCCACACGGCGACAGCGCGATCTACGACGCCCTTGCGCGCATGACGCAGGACTGGTCGATGCGCGTGCCGCTGATCGACGGTCAGGGCAACTTCGGCTCGATGGACCCCGATCCGCCGGCCTCGATGCGCTATACCGAAGCGCGCCTTGCCCGCGTGGCCAACTCGCTGCTCGACGATCTCGACAAGGACACCGTCGACTTCGCGGACAACTACGACGGTTCGCGTCAGGAGCCGACGGTGCTTCCGGCGCGCTTCCCGAACATCCTCGTCAATGGCGCCGGCGGCATCGCGGTCGGCATGGCGACCAACATCCCGCCGCACAACCTGGGCGAAGTGATCGACGGCTGCTTCGCGATGATGGACAATCCGGGTATCACCTCGGAGGAACTGTTCCAGATCATCCCTGGCCCTGACTTCCCCACCGCCCCGCTGATCCTGGGCCAGCACGGCGCCCGGCTCGCCGCCACCACCGGGCGCGGCTCGATCATCCAGCGCTGCCGCAGCCACGTCGAGGAAGGGCGCGGCAGCCGCAAGGATTCGCGCTCGATCGTCCTCACCTCGATCCCCTACCAGGTCGGCAAGTCCAATCTGGTCGAGAAGATCGCCGAGGCCGCCAAGGACAAGCGGATCGAGGGCGTCTCCGACATCCGCGACGAATCCAACCGCGAAGGCGTGCGCGTGGTCATCGACCTCAAGCGCGATGCCTCGCCGGAAGTCGTGCTCAACCAGCTGTGGCGCAGCACCCCGGCACAGTCGAACTTCGCCGCGAACATGCTGGCGATCCGCGGCGGCCGCCCCGAGATCATGGCCCTGCGCGACATCCTGCAGGCGTTCATCCAGTTCCGCGAGCAGGTCATCACCCGCCGCACCAAGTTCGAACTGAACAAGGCGCGCGACCGGGCGCACATCTTGCTCGGCCTCGTCGTCGCCGTGTCCAACATGGACGAGGTGGTGAAGATCATCCGCGGCGCCTCCAATCCGGCCGACGCCCGCGCCAAGCTGCTCGCCAAGGAATGGCCGATCGGCGACATCGCGCAGTACATCCGCCTGGTCGAGGCGATCGAGCCCGAGGCCGAGGCCGCCGACGGCATCTACCGCCTGTCCGAAGTGCAAGTGAAGGCGATCCTCGATCTGCGCCTGCACCGCCTGACGGCGCTCGGCCGCGACGAGATCGGCGACGAACTCAAGCAGCTCGCGATCGCCATCGAGGAATTCCTCGCCATCCTCGCCGACCGCGTGAAGCTCTACGCCGTCATGCGCGAGGAACTGCAGGCCGTGCGCGACGCCTACGCCACCCCGCGCCTGTCCGAGATCACCGCCGCCTTCGACGGGATCGACGACGAGGACCTCATCGAGCGCGAGGACATGGTCGTCACGGTGACCATGGACGGCTATATCAAGCGCACCGCCCTCTCCGCCTTCCGCGCCCAGAACCGCGGCGGCAAGGGCCGCGCCGGCATGGCCACCAAGGACGAGGATGCGGTGACGACGATGTTCGTCACTTCCACCCACAACCCGGTGCTGTTCTTCTCGACGGCAGGCAAGGTCTACCGCCTCAAGGTCTACAAGCTGCCCGAAGGCGGCCCGACCACGCGCGGACGCCCGATCGTCAACCTGCTGCCGGCGCTCGACAAGGACGAGACGATCCAGACCGTGCTCGCCCTGCCCGAGGATGAGACGGAGTGGAGCGCGCTGTCGGTGGTGTTCGCCACCGCCAAGGGCAACGTGCGCCGCAACTCCATGGATTCCTTTGCGAACATCCCCAGCAACGGCAAGTTCGCGATGCGCTTCGACGAAGGCAGCGACGATCGCCTGATCGGCGTGGCATTGCTGGAAGCCAGCGACGACGTGCTGCTCGCCACCCGCCAGGGCAAAGCGATCCGCTTCCCCGGCGACGACGTGCGCGAATTCACGAGCCGCACGTCCACCGGCGTGCGCGGCATGACGCTGAAGGGTGACGACGAGGTCATCTCGCTCTCGATCCTCCACCGCGTCGGCACCGATGCCGAAGACCGTGAGCAGTATCTGCGCTTCGCCCCGTGGAAGGGCGACAAGGAGGGCGAATCCACCCTCTCCGCAGAGCGCATGGCCGAACTGGAAGAGCGCGAGCAGTTCATCCTGACGGTCTGTGCCAACGGCTACGGCAAGCTGTCCTCGGCTTACGAGTACCGCCGCACCGGTCGCGGCGGCCAGGGCATCACCAATATCGACAACATCGGCCGCAACGGTCCGGTAGTCGCCAGCTTCCCGGCGACCCTTGCCCAGCAGCTGATGTTGGTTACCGACCAGGCCAAGTTGATCCGTCTGCCGCTCCATTCGCTGCGCGTGATCGGTCGCGGCTCGGCGGGCGTGCGCCTGTTCACCGTCTCGGCGAACGAGCACGTCGTCAGCGCGGTCCGGCTGGACGAAGAACCGGAAGTCGAGACCCCGGTAGCCGACGAGGCCGCGCCGGAGGCTCCGGAAGCCGAAGCGTGAGGGATACGGTCGCATATAAAATCCTGACCGGCGAGCAGCTTGCACGGCTGCTCGCCGACGGGACCTTCGCCGGAGCGCCAGTCGATCTGGCCGACGGTTACATTCACATGTCCACCGCCGATCAGGCGCAGGGCACGCTGGACAAGCACTTCGCCGGACAGGACGATCTGCACATCGCCGCCGTGGACCTGACCGCGCTGGGCGACACGGTGAAGTGGGAAGTTTCGCGCGGCGGTGCGCTGTTCCCGCACATCTACGCCGACCTGCCGCTGTCGGCGGTGATCGTGCACGGCCCGGTCGAGCGCGGTCCGGACGGAACGCTTCAGCTTCCACACTGATCGTCATCCCAGTGAAAGCTGGGACCGCTGGCCTGTTGCTGTGCGCCAACGTTCAGACGCCCTGGCGATAGCTCGGCCGGTCACGGCCAACGGTCCCAGCCTTCGCTGGGATGACGGGTTTTCGAACGCCACCTTGACACTTATCGCCAAATAGGTTATATGACCCAGCATCCGGAGCAGTGCAGATCACATTGCTTCGGTGTATCGGGTCGGCGTCGTGGGCCGGGATGCGGTTTCAAGCCGCAGCTGTGCAAACCACGCGCCCATCGAAGACCCGGACTGTCTCTGCGCTACCGGAAACGCCGTCCATACGTTCCTGCGACACACGGCAGGACTTGGGACGGCCATCCCGGATAGCCTTCGGCCGATAACGATGCGAACCCTAACGACGGCCACATGGGACTTTCCGATGGAATACAGGTCGAGCCGGGCTGCACCGTGAGTTACCCGGCCGCTCGCCAGAGCTTCACGGAAAACAAAACCCCGCGTCC
>NZ_ALVC01000334.1:0-2858 GCF_000293195.2 Sphingomonas sp. LH128 | reverse complement strand
AGCCAGTAGCTCGCGGTCTGCGAGGCCGGGATGAACGCCAGGCAGCCCGCAATCATGATCACCAGGCCGGCAGCCGCGCCGCGCATGTAGCCGACCTTACGCACCAGCATCGCGCCCGGAATGCCGATCACCGCATAAGCCGTGAAGAAGCAGAACTGCACCAGCATCGCCTGCGTGTAGCTGAGCGTGAACAGTTCCTTGAGCTTGGGGATGATCACGTCGTTCAGGCTGGTGATGCCGCCGAAGATGAAGAACAGCGCCATCACGAAATAGCGCAGCTCGGCCGCATCGACGTGGCCTCCGGGCACTTCCTCGGCGAATTGCGGATCACTGCTGGTGGACGGCGCCATCGCCATGACTGGGAATTCCTTGTGCTGCGTGTCGGGAGCGGTCGTAGATCAAGCGGGGGTTTCTGCAAGGCCGGTCGCGGAGGAGGGTGCGACCGGCCTTGCTGGGAGGATCAACCCTCCCAAAGCTCTCCGCCCGGCCGCGCCGCCACGGGTTCGCCCGGCTTTTGCGCCGAAGCGACTGCAAGGAATTCGCTCACTGTCCCCTCCCGCTCTGCCGGCGCGCTTGAAGATTGCGCCTGACGTTTGATCTGCTGCATATGTATTTCCAAAAAACAGCGCTGTCATTAAAAAAGATGCTTGCGATTGCAGGTAGAACGTGACCGCTAACAGGATTGCTTGATACAACGCTGTCTTCATACTGAACCCGCTTCCCGCGTGATGGCGATTGCCTTGCATTCGGGCGGGCTTGGTGAAACAGAGGCCATGCACAAAGCCAATCTGAGGACGCACCGGGGGAAATGAAAAAGGTCACCATCATGGACGTTGCCCGTCAGGCGGGCGTCTCGATGAAAAGCGTCTCCCGGGTTATCAACGACGAAGCGAGCGTCCGCCCCGACCTCAAGGCCAAGGTCGACAAGGCCGTCGCCGAACTCGGTTACCGCCCCAACTTCGCCGCGCGAGCGCTGGCGGCCGGGCGCTCGTTCTTCCTCGGCATCCTGTTCGACAACCCAAGCCCGGGCTACACCCTCCAGATCCTCAACGGCGCTTATGCCGCCTGCCGCGCGGCGGGCTTCCAACTTGTCATCGAGAGCGTCGACACCTCGGCCAGCAACATCCGTGAGACCATGGACGGCCTGCTCGCCAGCGCCCGCCTGGACGGCATGGTCGTCACCCCGCCCGCCTGCGACAACGCGGCCGTGATCGCCGCCCTCGACGCACGCAAGCTGCCCTACGTCCTGCTCGCCCCGATCCGCGACAATCCCGAAGTCGCCAGCGTCCGCTCGAACGACGCGGCGGCGGTGCACGATCTCGTCCGCCACCTCTGGGGCCTCGGCCACCGCAGGTTCGGTCTCATCGACGGCCCGGCGACGCATGGCGCGAGCCAATGGCGCCGCGAAGCCTTCGTCGCCGCGCTGGAGGAACGTGGCCACGCCCCGTCCGACATCGTCACCGCCACCGGCGAGTTCACGTTTTCCTCCGGGATCGGTGCCGGACTGCAGATCATGCGCGCGCCCCAGCCGCCGACCGCGATCTTCGCGGAGAACGACGACATGGCCGCCGGTGTCTTCGCCGCCGCCGCGCAGCTGGGCGTCAAGATACCCGACGACCTCTCCGTCGTCGGCTTCGACGACAGCTGGATCGCCCGCAGCGTCTGGCCGGAACTGACGACGATGCGCCAGCCTATCTTCGAAATGGCCGAAGAAGCCGTGCGGCTGCTCCTCGACTTCAGGAAGACCAGCGAAGTCGGCAAGAAGACCTTCGACTGCACCCTGGTGACGAGGGGATCGACCGCGCCCCCTCGCCGCTGAAGGCGCTTAATCCTCCAGGAAAAGTTCGGCGGCGGCGTCGATGATGGCGTCGGCATCGAGGCGGTAAGTCCGGTAGAGATCGTAGAGGTCCCCCGTCTGCCCGAAGCGGTCGGTGCCGAGCGGGCTGACGCGCATGCCCTTGACCCCGCCCAGCCATGACAGTGCGCCCGGCGAGCCGTCCAATACCGTCACCAACCCCGCCCCCGGCGCCAGCGCGCCCAGCAAGGTCTCCGCATGGCTCAGCGCCTGCTTCTGCCCGTTCCAGCGCGCCGCCCGCCGCGCCGACCAGCCGCGATGGAGCAGGTCCGGCGAGGTCACGTTGAGCAGACCGATACCCGGCAGATCCTCCGCCAGTTGCTCCCACGCCGCCAGCGCTTCGGGTGCCACGACGCCGGAGAAGGCGATCGCCGCCTGCGCGTCCGGACCCGGCTTCTTCAGCCAGTATCCGCCCTTCAAGGCATCGGCCTGCCAGTCGTCGTTCTCGCGCGACACCTGCGGGATCGCGCGGGTGGAGAGGCGCAGGTAGACCGAGCCGCCGTCCTCGCGCTGCATGTGGTCGAACGACCAGCCCATGATGAGCGCCAGTTCGTCGGCGAAGGCCGGGTCGAAGGCCGTCAGCCCCGGCTGGCCCATGCCGATCAACGGCGTGTTGATCGACTGGTGCGCGCCGCCCTCCGCCGCCAGCGTCAGGCCCGAGGGCGTACCCACCAGCAGGAAGCGCGAGTCCTGATAGCAGCCGTAGTTCAGTGCATCGAGCCCGCGCGAAATGAACGGATCGTAGACCGTCCCCACCGGCAGCAGCCGCGTGCCGAAGTGCGGCCCGGCCAGCCCCAGCGAGGCGAGCATGATGAAGAAGTTGTTCTCGGCGATGCCCAGTTCGATGTGCTGGCCCGCCCCGTGCGCCGACCACTTCTGCGCCGAGGGGATCTTCGCCTTCTGGAACACGTCGGCCAGTTCCTGCCGCCGAAACAGCCCGCGCTGGTTGACGAAGCCGCCGAGGTTGGTGGTCTGCGTGACGTCGGGCGCGGTGGTGACGATG
>NZ_ALVC01000333.1:0-3698 GCF_000293195.2 Sphingomonas sp. LH128 | reverse complement strand
TACGTCGAGCAGGGCCAGCCGCGCGAGAACGGCGACGATACCCCGCGCGGCGAACCATCGGGCGACCTTCCTCGCACCGCCTTCGTCAATTTCCTCGGCAATCACGATCAGGTCGGCAACCGCGCTCGAGGCGAGCGGCTGCATCATCTCGTCACTGACCGCCATGCCTACCGCGTGATGACCGCACTCACCCTGCTGACGCCCTTCACGCCGATGCTGTTCATGGGCGACGAGTTCCTCACCGATGCGCCCTTCCAGTTCTTCGTCGATTTCGAGGGCGACCTCGCCGAAGCCGTCCGCAAGGGCCGGGCGCAGGAATTCGCCCGCTTCAGCAGCTTCGGCGGCGAGGTTCCCGACCCGGTGGCGCCGGAAACGTTCATGGCGTCCAGCATCGGCCGTCCCGTCCGGGCCGACCAGCAGGAGCATGAAGCCTTCGTGCGTGACTTGCTCGACCTGCGCCGAACGCATGTGACGCCCCTGCTCGCCCGAAACCCGCAGCCGGTCGCCGCCGTTCGACAAGAAGGTTCCGGCATCGGGGCGCAATGGTCCTTCGCGCCGGGAACGCTGCGGCTGCGGGCCGAACTGGGCGGCTCCACCACCCCGTTCGAGCCCCTCCCCGACCCGATCCTGCTGCTTGCCGATGCGTCGAGCCCTTTCGCGCTGTCGATGACCGTTTCACCGGAGTGATGCCGATGCCGCAAGCGATACCCTTCGTCGCCACCTACCGGCTCCAGCTACGGAACTGCGTGGACCTCGACAAGGCGCGCGAACTGCTGCCGTGGCTGGGAACGCTGGGCATCAGCCACCTCTACCTGTCGCCGCCCTTCCACGCCGCTGCAGGCTCGACCCACGGCTACGACGTGATCGATCCCACCCGCATCGACCCGGCGCTGGGCGGGGAGGAAGCCTTCGAGCGTCTGAGCCAGGCGGCGACGCTCGCCGGGATCGGCATCGTGATCGACATCGTGCCGAACCACATGGGCTTCACTCCCGAAAACCCGTGGCTGGCGGACGTGCTGCGCCATGGCCGCGACAGCGCGCACGCCGGCATCTTCGACATCGACTGGGAAGCCGGGCCGCTGCACTTTCCGGTCCTCGACGGAACCATCGAAGACCTGCTGCCAGCCGATCAGGTCGCTCTGGCGGGAGATGGCGATGACCCACGCCTGCGTGTCTACGAACGCGAATATCCACTGCGCCCGACCGACCTTTCCCGCCATCTCTGCGGCGCAGCGCGCTCGCTGGACGCGCCGACTCTCCGCGCCCTGCTGGCCGAGCAGCACTGGTCGCTGGGAGACTGGCGGACAAGCGCGGACAGTATCGTCCACCGCCGCTTCTTCAACATCACCGACCTCATCGGCGTCCTTCAGGAAGACCCCGAGGTCTTCACGCTGACTCACCGCTGGATCATCGATCAGGTCGATGCAGGCCATATCCAGGGCCTGCGCGTCGATCACATCGACGGACTGGCACGGCCCGGCGGCTACCTTCAGCGCCTGCGCGATGCAGTGGGCGACACCCCGATATGGGCCGAAAAGATCGTCAAGGCCGGTGAAGAACTGCCCCCTGCCTGGCCGGTTGAAGGCATGAGCGGCTACGAATTCATCACCCCGCTTACCCGCCTTCTGACGTCTCCCGAAGGCCTGGCGGCGGTGCGCGAAGCGTCGACCGATGCCGTCCCGCGTGACTACGGACAGGAAGTCCGCAAGGTCCGCCAGGAATTGCTGGAGGAGGTCTTCACGCCCGAACTTCGCCGCGTGACGGGTGCCGCGCTGGCAGCACTCGCACTCGGCGAGCAGACTCGGCCGCAGATAACGGAAGCGATCTGCCGGCTGGCGACGATCTGGCCGGTATACCGCTCCTACGCGGCCGATCTGGCCTCGTTTACCCCACAAATCGCGGAGGCCATCGGCCTAGCGGCGGAGGACCCCATGGCCGCGAGCCTGATCGATCTGCTGCGCGCGCCCGACGATATACTGGCACGCACATTTGCCGCCCGCTTCGAACAGTTGACCGGTGCGTTGACCGCGAAGTCCGAGGAAGACACCGTGTTCTTCCGCAGCGTGGCCTTTCTGCCGCTATGCGAAGTGGGTGCCGAACCCGAACTCGATACCATCGACGCTGCCGACTTCGCCGCCGCCATGGCCAGGCGTGCCGACCTGACACCCCTCGCGCTGGATGCGGTGTCCACCCACGACACCAAGCGCTCGGCAGATGCGCGCGCCGTCCTCATCGCGCTGGGCTATTTCCCGGACCTTGTGCGAGGGCTCTATGCCGATGCACGGCGCCGCGCGCAGGAAGCGGGGGTTCCGGAACAATGGGCGCTCTATGCCCTGCAGACGGCCCTGATGCTGCGCGCCGAACCTGATGCGGCGGAACGTATCGACGCGCACATCGCGAAGGCCATGCGCGAAGGCAAGGACATGTCGCGGCACGAGGCACCCGACGAGGCGGCGGAGGCTGCCGTCGCAGAGCTGTGCCGCACGCTCCATCGCGAACTGGCGGCCGGCGCCTTGCTGCCAGCCCATTTGCGCGGCGAGTTCGAAGCCGCGATCGAAACCGTCGTGCTGGCACAGACCGCCTTGCAACTGACCGCGCCCGGCATTCCCGACGTCTACCAGGGCAGCGAGATATTGGCGATCGGGCTGACCGACCCGGACAATCGCCGTCCGATCGACTGGAACGCAATGGCATCGGGCAAGGTGCCTCCCCTGTCCGCGCGCAAGCTGGAGCTTACCCGCGTCCTGCTAGACCGGCGGCGTGAACGGCCCGATCTGTTCGCACGCGGAACTTATGCACTGCGCGCTGACGAAGACAGCTGGATCGTCGAGCGCGCATGGCAGGGTGAAGCCTTTTCCCTGCGCATTCCGATGCCGCGCCTTCGTTCGATGCACTGCCTGAAGGAAGTCCCAGCCACCGGCTAGGGCCGCGCGCCCATCCGTTGACAACGCCCCGTACGGCGACTAGCGAAAATTGCGAGTGCGTCGCAATAACATCGTTACGTCTACGATTAGGGGGTTCCGTGAAAATTCGCATGGCGGCAATTCGCCGATGACCGTACGCAACGGCACCATCGGTCGCTGCGAGATCGCCGCGCGGCTGATTGCGGCGATACCCGCCAACTACCTTTTGACGTCCGTTGCGACAGCCTGTCTTGCGCGGCTGCTCTGGCAGGGGCTGGGCGTCGATCCGGCCAATGCAAGCGTGGCCGCAACCCTGGCCTCCTTCGCCCTGTTCGCCGTGCTCGCGCTCGTGGCCTTCGGAGCGCGTTCGGTGGTCAGGCTCTGGCTGTGGCTGGCAGGCTCCGGACTGTTGCTCGGCGCTGCATTGTGGTTCTCCCTCTCGATGGGAGGGCGGATATGAAGGACAGCCTTCGCCAATCGATGGCATTGTTTCATACTTGGAGCGGGTTGCTCCTCGGATGGCTGCTCTTCGCAATGTTCGCCACCGGGACCGCAGCCTACTTCCAGGACGAGATCACCCGCTGGATGCAGCCCGAAGTGACAGGCGACGCCGACCCGGCAATCGCCGCGCAAGGTGCGATGCGCTATCTGAACACCGTCGCCCCGGATGCGAAGAGCTGGTACATTTCCCTTCCCAACAGCCGCAGCGCCACCACGCAAGTCTACTGGCAGCCTTCCGGCGAGCGCCCGGCGAAACGGAGCGAGACCAGCGCCCTGCTCGACCGTGACGGCCGT
>NZ_ALVC01000332.1:0-5545 GCF_000293195.2 Sphingomonas sp. LH128 | reverse complement strand
GATCCGATATCGCGCCAACCACGCGACGCCCCCAAAAAGACTAAGGATGCCGACCATCAGGATCTGATCCGCTGGTCGATCCAGGAAGTCCGGCGGATCGCCAACAAGCTGGCCCAGCGTCGTATCCAGCCCGCCTACATCATCGCCTGGTCATGCTGGAGACGAGCGCATCAGGCTGCCGCACGGCGCGCTCATATCAAGTCAAAAATGCAACTGTAATGCTAAAGATACTGGAGCATCTTCAAACGACACTTGAGAGCTTTGGCCTCGATGCCGAAGTAATCAGAGAAATTCCGGATTGCGTGGCCTCCCATGATCAGACAGCGCGTCCGGCCACGATCACCCTTGCGGCCGTCAACCGGACCGGCACGCAGATGCGGCTGACAATGCTCATTGGGGCAGAACCGGGCTCGACGGCGGGTGCGGATGTCCACGCATTTTCGATTGATCGCACCAGTCTGGAAAGCGGTGCGCTGGTTTCATGGCTGCAGCGCGAAATCTACAGTGTGTATCATCGAGATCATTGCGCAGTCGCCTTCGGCGCGACGACGAATTCGAGCGCCTGAAAGGCCAGATAGGCGTGAGCGATGCGTCGACTATGCCGGAACGGCCCCAATCGCTACGCGGAAATTCACGGCTGGCGCCGGGCTGATTATTGGCAGGGGCGCGAACAGGGATGCGAACAGGGGTGCGATTTTCGCGGGCGTGAGAAGCTCCGAGATCATCGGTCGTGCTGCGAGCCCACCGGGGACGCAAGCTGTACGCGCGGAATGACATCGCGGCGCGCAAAATCAGGCTGTTCGAGATAACCATCGGACTTTGGCGTGCCGACGTTTGGACAGTCTTGCGGCCTCTCGGCGTGCTGACTGCCGCACCTTCGCGGATCCACAAGTCCTAGCGGTATGAAACAACCTTCGATTGTGATGCTGATGGGCGAGAGCGTACCAGGTTCTTGGAACCACCATAGATGGGCGAAGTTTCGTTGCCGCTGTTCAGCGAAGTCGAAGCAGCGCAGCGCCAGGATGGACCCGACCGGCTTCCCTGAGGACGGCGAATTAGGCCAGTGCAGCCAGCACCTCGGGCATAAGGGTGTACACCGCTTCGCGCTGCGCACCGCGATTGTGATGGTCGACCCGAAATCCTTGATAATGGCGATGAACCAATCCTGCCCGGACCAGGTCAGAAACGGCTCGGCTTACACTGCAACGTGCCGATTGCTGCAACCGCTCGCGCATCATATCGTCTATTGCGCCATCGCGTTCGACTTGATCCCGGGGCATCTTGCCGCGCTCGTTCAGATCATCGCATATCTCGCGGCGCATTGCCTGGCGGCGGTGATGGCGCTGCGCCATAGGAATCATCGCGCGCCCCAGCCAGTCACGAACCGGCACGGCCTGTCCTTCGTCCATGATGTAGGGGCCTGCAACCCCATCGGCATTCGCGGCCTTCGCAAGAAAATTGAGGACGATCATCGTATAGCGTGGTCGCGGCGAGACGGTCATGATCCTCTCGGCGACCGCGCTCAGATCCATCCTCGCAATGGCAGGCGCTGCTTTGGGTTCGAACAGGTCAGGCTGGTAGAACATATCACGAATCTACTGCCTTTTGCAGACAAGGTGAATCCCTATCGAGGATGGTCGCAAGTTTTTGCACCTATGGCACTTTACCCGGTCCGAAGTGAGCGTGGTAAAGTGCCATAGATGGCTAGGTGAGTGATCCCTTGCTGCGGAAATATGCCGTTATTCGTCGCTCACGCTGGTGTGGGCGTGAGTTCCGCGAATGTATTTGGCGTATCCCCCTCCCCGCGCTCTTCCTCTTCGCGATCCTGGTAGTTGTTACAGGCGTAACCGCCCCCGGCGGCCGCGATCAGCCCAAGGGAGCCTCAACGGCGCAATATCGTAGGGGCTGCTTATTGCAGCAGCGCGCCGCCCGTGCAGCCGCCCTTCTCACGCTTCGCTGTCTGGTTACCCGCGATGGTTCCGATAATCCGACCAATCATTCGAAATCTTCATTCGCAATGATCAGGAAAGAAAAGCGGCATTATTCCGCCAAATAGCTCCGGCGGAGCGCCGATCTTGCTGTTACGCAGAGGCTGGCTCTCGACATTTCTCGACTAGGTGCCGGAGGATGGATACTCGGCAAGGGCCGCGGCAATCATCGCGGCCAGCGTCTCCTCCGCACGAGCGCGAATGACTTCTTCCTTCGATTCCAGATCATGACGCACCCATTTAGGCGCGCGTTCGATTACCTGCAGGATCGTAGCCGCGAGAGGGTTGTTCATCGCGGATGCAATGTCCGAACGCCTGCGGGTGTGTCCAGCACAATCTCGGCGAGAACGTGCATCGCCAGACCGCCTCCAGGCGCCAACGGCGATTGCGCGGCTTTGCCGACAAGTCCGGTGTGGATAACTATGGGGATTGCGCGCCGAAAACCCGGCAGTAACGGAGGAAACCTTGCTCACGCCGGACACACGCCCATAGTCCAAAGAAAAAGCCGACCCGAGGGCCGGCTTGAAAGTTTTGGGAGAGGATGCCTGAAAGGCAGGACGCATATGCGATCGAACCGTCACTTCTAAAAGCGCAACGAACGCAACTGGCGACCTAATTCCCGCAACACCGCCCGATACTATCATGCTTGCGCATCCGCATACCGCGAAAAGACACCTTTTGTCCTTGCATCATGTTGTACAACCGACGCAGAACGACGCATCGCCATCTTTCCATAAGATCAAAGCACCCTTGGGGGACGTAGACCGAATGCCTGACACCGAGAACACGCCGGACACAGCCGCTCTCACCGTTCAGTTGCTGAGCGCCTATCTCGCGAACAATACAGTTCCTTCAGAGGAACTTTCGGCATTGATCCGCTCGACACGCGCGGCATTGACTGAGGAGCCTATAGCGCAACCCGCGCACGAGCCGGAACCCCAGTACACGCCCGCCGTCTCCGTTCGTAAAAGCCTTTCATCACCCAAGCACATCATCAGCCTGATCGATGGTAAGCCCTACAAGACGTTGAAGCGGCATCTCACATCGCACGGGCTGACACCGAAGACGTATCGAGAGCGTTATAACCTGCCCTCAAGCTACCCGATGGTTGCACCGGAATTTTCTGCGATGCGTCAGGCTATCGCGGAAAAGACGGGATTGGGGAACTCGCGCACGACGATCGCGGACAAGACATTGACGGACAACCTTTCCGCAGCACCCACGACCGCTGCAGCGACCGAAACCGCGCCCCCCACCCCGGACACCGCTGGCGCTGAAGAAAGCCCGCCCGCAGCTGCACCTAAGGCCCGGTCCAGAAAGTCACCCGCACAAAAATCTGACAAGCAGCCAGCGACGGGCCAGGCCGGCAGTCCAAATCCTGAACCCAAGAAGGCAAAGGGACGTGCAGTCAGGCAAAAGAAGGACGTCGCGGTTAAGCCCGTTGAAACGCCGCCAACCCCGCTCCCTGCAACGGAGTTGACGGTCCCCACACCCGCTCCGGCGGCAAAAAGGCGTGCAAAGAAGGAGCCGGCGCTCCCGGCGAGCGCACCTACACTCGATGCAATTGCTTCTGTGCCGCAGCCACTCATCGAAGCGCCCGCCCCCGCCCAGGATATTCCAGCAAAGGTCGCGCCACAACGCCGCGGCAAGCTTGGTCTGTTCGGAAGGGGTGCCACGCCGAAAGGCGAGACTGGGCCGGTGAACGATAGTTCTGCGCCGCAACTCGAGGGTGATGCTATCCCGGCCCAGAAGGCCAAGTCGCGCAATGCTCCCAAGCGCAAGCGTATGGCGCGAACGCCGAGGAAGGCAACGCCGGAGAGCTGATCATTCAATCGCGGCTTCGGCAGCAAGCACGTCGTGTCCATCGTTCAAGACGTGACGTGATCGCGGCCTGGCACTAAGCCGCCACCCCGACGTACAGTTCGACAGGAGTTATCGATGAACAACAATGATCTCGCAGATCTGATTGCTACCGACACCGGCATCACCAAGACCGATGCCCGCAAGATCGTCGACGCCGTCTTCGTGGCGATCGGCGATGCTGCAGCCACGGGCGGAGAAATCTCTCTCAACGGCTTTGGCAAGTTCAAGGTCAAGGACACACCCGAGCGTGAAGGCCGCAATCCCGCGACCGGCGAGGCGATGACGATCAAGGCCGCACGCAAGCTCACCTTCACTCCCGCCAAGGCGGTCAAGGACAAGCTGAACGGCTGATCTATCTGAAGCGGCGGCACATTGGTCCGGCCGCCGCTTCGCACTACCCGGTTTTTTTCAGATACCTGGCCGGTCCACTCGATGATCTTGATGCGCCCACTCGCGTCCATTGCAAGACATCAGGGCTCTGCGGCATCCTCGGGCCGGTCCATCTGCTTGGCCTCGCCGAGGAAATCACCTGGCAGGCCATCGACTTCTTCGGGTCCAGAACGGCATTCATTACTCCGGTCGACACCTATCTTGCCACTCTAGCTCGGGTACCTGCATCGATGCACACCGGATCGGCTTGCCGCCTGGAGTGAACCAGGCGCTTATGCTGCGTCCGTCTCTGCAGCGACCAACCGTGCGCCACCTTGCTCGCCGTCCGGGACCTTGATCCCCTACGCCATCGCAGGCATGGTCACGCCATGGCCAAGCCCTACGACCCCTACGCCTATATCATTCGCGTAGAAGCCCGGATTGTCGGTGTCGAGCCGGCTATCTCGCGCACCCTGGAGTTACCCAGCACCCTCAATTTCGCGCAATTTCACGAAGTGTTGCAAGCAGCGTTCGGGTGGACCGACAGTCACCTGCACCAATTCAATGTCGGGGGCCTTTTGATCGGTGCGCCGGAGGCCATCGAGGGTGGGGCTTACGGGCCGAAGGTCCTTGAGGCGACTGACATACAGCTTAAGGATTTGACCTTCCCTTGCGGGGACACTGCATCGCTAACGATCACATACCAATATGACTTTGGCGATGACTGGCGCCACAGCCTGTTGCTCCGTCGCTGCCAGATCGAAGATGAAGTCAAGTATCCTCGCTGCGTTGCGGGTGAAAGAGCCGGCCCGCCAGAAGATGTCGGAGGTTACCCGGGCTATGCCGAGTTCCTGGAAGCCTGGCTCGATGAAAGACATGAAGAGCATAAGGCCGTGCGCCGCTGGGCGGGTAAGAACTTCGATCCTGAGCGCTTCGAACCCGATGCGACGAACAAGGCCATCGCCAGGGCTATGCGTGCGTCTCGCGGCGATTACCAAAGAAGGCGTTCTTGAACCTGTGTTTGCACTGCCATCAATGACGTCAACTTTGGTCTATTTTCCAGCCGAGCCCGGCAGCGCAGCGGCATCATAAGGCTGCCTGTAACGCCTTCCGGACAGTCCGCTCACGATTTTCCTCATCCAAGAATTCTGCCGCATCCGGTGCTCGGGTAAGAGGACACCCGTTCGCCAAACGGGCTATGCTTATCAGTCCAGGAATGCTCGCATCGCGCGCGACCTGCTGGGGTGCTTGAGCTTGCGCAGCGCCTTGGCCTCGATCTGGCGGATGCGCTCGCGGGTCACCGAGAACTGCTGACCGACTTCCTC
>NZ_ALVC01000331.1:0-10267 GCF_000293195.2 Sphingomonas sp. LH128 | reverse complement strand
GGGGGGGGGGGGACCCCAGCCGCACGCTATCCTTGGCGTTGGCCGCAGTAGCCTGCGCCAGCTTGAGCAGGTCGGTGTCGGCGGCATACGTCGCCCAAGCCTGCGCAAGATCGGCGACGAGGCCAAGGCGAACCGTCCGCGCTGCCGATTCCGTCGCCAGTGCTGTATCGCGGTCGGACCGGGTGGCGTTGGCGAGCTTGCCGAACAGGTCCAGCTCGAAGCTGGAGATACCGCCCTGCACCGAATAGCTCATGCCGTTGAGGCCGAAGCCGCCGCCGGTCTCGGTGTCGGTGGCGGAGCCGCTGATGCCGACAGCCGGGAACTGGTTCGCCCGAGTTACGCGCACTTGTGCCCGCGCCGCCGCGACGTTCGCCGCCGCCACGCGCAAGTCGCGGTTGTTGGCCAGTGCCTCCTCGACGAGCGACTGCAGGCGAGGATCGCGGAATATGTCCTTGTAGGACACCACCGGCAGCGAAGCCTCGCTTTGCTGCAGGTAGGCGTCGCCAACCGGCCAGGAGGCCGGGACCGGCAAGTCGGGCTGGACGTACTTGGGGGCCAGCGAACAGGCGCCAAGGGCGAGGGCAGGCAGGACGCCCGCCATCAGGCGGATGCTCATGCGCTTCATGCTGCGTCTCCCGAGCGCCCGCGGCGCTGCTGCAGTTTCTCGTGTGCCGCGGCTAGGCCGTCACGTACGCTGCGGCGCACGAGCACGAAGAACAGCGGGATATAGAAGATCGCGAGGATCGTCGCGGTGAGCATGCCGCCGACCACCGCCGTGCCGATCGCGACGCGGCTGTTGGCGCCCGCGCCGGTGGCGATGGCAAGCGGCAGCACGCCGAAGATGAAGGCGAAGCTGGTCATCAGGATCGGACGCAGGCGGATCTTGGCGGCCTCCAGCGCGGCGTCGATGACGCGCTTGCCCTGGCGCTCGGCTTGCTCCGCGAATTCGATCATGAGGATCGCGTTCTTCGCGGCGAGGCCCATCGTCGTCAGCAGGCCGATCTGCAGGTACACGTCGTTCTCCAACCCGCGCAGCGTGACGAAGGCGATCGCACCCAGCAGGCCGAGCGGGATGACGAGGATCACCGCGACCGGGATCGACCAGCTTTCATAGAGCGCCGCAAGGCACAGGAACACGACGAGCAGCGACAGGGCGTAGAGGATCGGCCCTTGCCCGGAGGAAAGCCGCTCCTGATACGAGGCACCGGCCCATGCGACGCTGACGCCCGGGATATCCGAGACCAGCTGCTCCATCACGTTCATCGCGGTGCCCGAGCTGACGCCCGAGCCTGCGTTGCCCGAGAATTCGTACGCGGGCAGGCCGTTGAAGCGCGAGGTCGAACTCGGCGCCGTCGACCATCCGACGGTGGAGAAGGCGGAGAAAGGTGCCATCTGCCCGCCCGACCCGCGAACGAACCACTGCGCGAGGTCTTCCGGGCGCGAGCGGAACTGCGCGTCGCCCTGAACGTAGACGCGCTTGACGCGGCCCTTGTCGATGAAGTCGTTGACATACGTACCGCCCCATGCCGTCGAGAGCGTGGAATTGACGTTGCCGGGGGTCAGCCCAAACGCGGTTAGGGCACGAATATCGGTGTTGATCTTCAGGGTCGAGACGTCTGGAAGGTTGCTCAGGCGCACACCGGACAGCTGGTCGTTCGCGCTTGCTGCGGCGAGCAGCTTCTCGCGCGCAGCCATGAACTTGTCGTCGGACAGGCCGCTGGCGTTTTGCAATTCCATCGTGAAGCCCGCTGAATCGCCGAGGCCGCGAACGGAGCCCGGCACCAGCACGAAGACCTGCGCGTCACGAAGGCTGCGGAAGGCGGCGCTGGCGCGCTGGACGATGGCGTCGGCGCTGTCCTTGGGGTCGGTACGCTGCGACCAGTCGGTCAGATTGATGAAGCCCTGACCGCTGTTCTGGCCGGATGCACCGCGCCCGCCGCCCGCGACGGAGAACATGCCCGCGACGTTGTGCTTCTCGTAAGTCGTGAAGTACTTCTCGATTTCGCGCTGCACTTGCTCGGTGCGCGAGCGCGGGGTGCCGGCGGGCAGGCGCCATTGCACGCTGATGTTGCCCTGGTCCTCGTTCGGCAGGAAGCCGGTGGGCAGGCGCTGGAACAGCAGGAACGTGCCGACGCAAGTAACCGCGAACAGCGCGAGCCAGCGCCACTTGTGCGCGACGACGACGTCCACCTTGCGCACGTAGGCATCGGTGACGCGCTCGAAGCTGCGGTTGAACCAGGTATGGAACTTCTCCCAGCCACGCGCGAGCCAGGGCAGGTGTCGTTCGATCCAGTTCGGCTCGTGATCTTCCTCACCGTGAGGCTTCTTGGCCTTGAGCAGCGTCGCCGTCAGCGCCGGGCTGAGGATCAGCGCCACCAGCACCGAAAGTACCATCGCGGTCACGATGGTCAGCGAAAACTGGCGGTAGATCACGCCCGTCGAGCCGCCGAAGAAGGCCATCGGCAGGAACACCGCCGAAAGCACCAGCGCGATAGCCACCAGCGCGACCTGGATTTCCTCCATCGACTTGATGGTGGCATCGCGCGGAGACATGCCGGGGTTCTCTTCCAGCAGGCGCTCGACGTTCTCGACCACCACGATGGCGTCATCGACCAGCAGGCCGATCGCCAGCACCAGCCCGAACAGCGTCATCGTGTTGATGGAGAAGCCCATCACGTAGAACACCGCGAAAGTGCCCAGCAGCACCACCGGCACCGCGATCGCCGGGATCAGCGTGGCGCGCCAGCTTTGCAGGAACACGAACATCACGATGACGACGAGGATGATCGCCTCGAACAGTGCCTTCTCGACCTCCTCGACCGAGAGCTTGATGAAGGTCGTGGAGTCGCTGCCGTAGATGTATGTCAAACCGTCCGGCATTTCGGCGGATAGGTCCTGCATCTTCGCCTTGACCGCCTCTGCCGTACGTAAGGCGTCGGCGCCGGGCGCCAGCGAGATGGAGATACCTGCGCCCGGATGGCCGTTGACCCGGCTGACTGCGGTATAGTTGTCCGCGCCGATCTCCACCCGTGCGACATCGCCGATGGTGACGACCGAGCCGTCCGGGTTGGTCTTGAGCACGATGGCGCGGAACTGGTCGGCGGTCTGTAGGCGCGAGCCGGCGGTGACGACGGCGTTGATCGCCTGATCGTCGACCGCAGGCGTGCCGCCGATTTCGCCCGCCGCGACTTCGGTGTTCTGGGCGGTGATCGCGGACGTTACGTCGCTAGGCATGAGCGCCACGGCGGCGAGCTTGCGCGGGTCCAGCCAGATACGCATGGCGTGCGGCGCGCCGAACACGTTGACGTCGCCCACGCCTTGGACGCGCGAGAGCGGGTCCTGGATGTTCGAGGCAAGATAGTCCGACACGTCCTGGTTGGAGCGCTGGTCGGTCTCGTCATAGACCGCCACCAGCAGCAGCTGGTCGGCGTTAGACTTGGTCACGGTGACGCCGCGCGCCTGCACGGTCTGCGGCAGGCGCGGGATCGCGGACTGGACCTTGTTCTGGACCTGGACCTGCGCGATGTCGGGGTCGGTGCCCTTGGCGAAAGTGGCGCTGATGGTCGCCTGGCCGCGGTTGCTCGACTCGGAGCTGAAGTAGAGCAGCCCGTCGATGCCGGTCAGCTGCTGCTCGATGATCTGCGTCACCGAGTTCTCGATCGTTTGCGCCGACGCGCCTTGATAAGTGGCGCGGATGTTCACCTGCGTAGGCGCGATGTCGGGGTATTGCTCGTTCGGCAGGAAGTTCAGCGCACCGAGACCGGTGAGCATCACGATGATCGCCAGAACCCAGGCGAAGATCGGGCGATCGATGAATATGCGGGACATGAACCGTTAGCCGCGCTTGTGGCCGGATTGCGCTGTCTCTGCGCCTTGGCCTTCCTTGCGCGGCTCAACCTTTTGGGGGGCCGTGCTGACAACCGGCTTGATCGGAGCGCCCTGACGCAGGCCGTTGAGGCCTTGGATGATGACCTTGTCGCCCTTCTTGAGACCGCCGGTGACGACCGCGAACTCGTTGTAGGTGCGATCGGCGGTGACCTTGCGGCGCGTAGCCTTGTTGTCGGCGCCGACCAGCATGACGTAGGCACTGCCGTCGAAGTCGCGCTGGACCGCGTTCTGCGGGATCAGGAACGCATTGGGGTCCGATGCCTGATCGAACATCGCCGTCACGAACATGCCGGGCAGCAGCAGGCCGTCCGGGTTCGGGAAGCGGGCGCGCAGGGTGACGGTGCCGGTGGTCTGATCGACCGTGACTTCGGAGAACTGCACGGTGCCCGCCTGCGGATAGCGGATGCCGCCGTCCAGCATGAGGTGGACCTCGGTGCTGCCGGGGGTGACGCCCCCCGCCGCGAGACGCTGGCGCAGACTCGTCAATTCTGCGGCGGACTGCTGCATGTCGACGTAGATCGGATCCATGCGCTGGATCACCGCGAGCGGATCGGCCTGCGTGGCACTGACGAGGGCGCCGACGGTGAACAACTGACGTCCGATCTTCCCGCTGATCGGTGCGGGGACGGTGGTGAAGCGCAGGTTGATCTTGGCCGTATCAAGCGTGGCGGCGTTCTGCGCAATGGCAGCCTTCGCCGTGCGAGATGCCGCCAGGGCGTCGGTATAGTCCTGCTTGGCGACCGCTTCCATATCGGCGAGCGGGCGATAGCGCTCCGCTTTGACCGATGCGGCATCCGCCGTGGCGCGGGCGCTGGCGAGGTTGGCCTGCGCCTGGTTGACTGCCGCACGGTAGAGGCTGGGGTCGATCTCGAACAGGGGTTGGCCTGCCTTGACCGTGCTGCCCTCGGTAAAGAAGCGGCGCTTGATGACGCCGGTTACCTGCGGGCGCACCTCGGACGTCTCGAAGGCGACCGTACGGCCGCTGAGCGTTGCCGAGAGGGGGACGCTGCTGGTCTGCGCGACGATGTAGCCGACTTCGGCAGTGCGCTGCTGCTGGCCCTTTGACGACTCACCGGAGCATGCCGCTAGCGACACTCCGGCAAGCGCGAGGGCGGCAACAGGCAGGAGCGGCCAGCGCCAACCGGAGGGCCGGCGAAGGGCATAAGGGGGGAAGCTGTTCAAGTCGCGCGCCTTGTTGGATGTTGCCCTGTCCTATTCAGCAAAACGGTGCGCGAGCAAGCGCCCATTTCGCAGATGCGACAATTTGCGACTAAAGATCAAAGCCGCATTACAATCCGGCAGGACATGCTGAAATCCATCACGGATGTCCGCAATGACGTTAGATTTCGGGTGCGACACCAAAGGAAAGGAAATGGTGCCCGAGGGCGGATTCGAACCACCGACACTGCGATTTTCAGTCGCATGCTCTACCAACTGAGCTACTCGGGCACTCGTTCGGCGGCGGCCTCTGGAAGAGACCGGCGAGCGGTGTGGGCGGGCCTATGAAGAAGGTGGCCGACCTTGGCAAGCCCTAAATGACGAAGAAATTTCAATCGTCCTGTGGATTGTTTTTTTCCTGCCCGACGAAGTCCTCGGGATCGTGGGGCTGCCCGGGCAGGGCGTAGCCGTCGTCCAACCACTTCAGCAGGTCACGGTCGCGGCACTGCTTGGAGCAGAACGGCGTGAACTCGGCGGCGCGGGGTTTGCGGCAGATTGGGCATTTGCGTTCGGAGAGGGTCATAGCGGCACCGCCTGCGCGAATCCGGCGGCCAGCGCAAGCGTGCGCTCCTCCTGCCAGCGGATCGTGCGCCCGGTGCGCCGCGCGAGGTCGGCGAGCCATTCCTCGCTCGTCGCGGCGCGCACGGCCGGGTGCGCGGTGAGTAGCAGCGCGCCCGGTTCGGCGACATGCTCGGCGCTGCGCATAAGCAGGCGCGCGGCGGCGGCGACGGGGGCGGCACGCACCCGCTGCGGGATGGAGGGGCGTTCCAGCCGCGCGACGAGTTGCACGAAGCCGAAGCCGTTCACCGCCGTGCGCTGGTGCGGCCAGTGGTCGAGCGCTTCGGCCAGAGCCTCGTCCACCGCGCGGCGGTCGTCCTTGCGCTCCAGCGAGGGGAAGTCGATGCCTATGGAGCCGGCAAGGTCGAGCCGCCCGACCGCGTCGGCGATCGCGGGCACGGCGGCCAATGCCAGCGCGGCGAGCGGCAGGATGCCGTCGATATCGATCAGCGTCATCGCCGGGGTCGGCGTCACCACCAGCGATCCGCCCTCGAAGGCGATCACGCCGTCAAGCGCTTCGGCCACGATCTCGGGCCAGGGATCGTCGGGAAAGCGGCGGACCTTCCTGACCGGCAGTCCGCCGCCACGCAGCGATTCGGCAAGGGTGGGAGCAGGGCGAGGGGCAAGATCGCTGGCGCGGGTCTGGGCCAGTTTGTAGCGGCCGGTCTCGGCCATCGCTGCGCGGGTGACGAGCACCCGCTGGCGCGCGCCTTCGCTGGCGGATTTGGGCAAACCGTCGACGAACGCCTCCTCGCCCGAATCGAAGCGAACCGTTCCGCGTGAGGCTCCGGCGCGGCGCGATACCAGCACTGCGTCAGCGACTTCACCGGCGGTCAGCCGGCCCGGCCATTCCAGCCTTGCGGCAAGGACATGGCCGTTATCGACGAGAATCGCGCGGGTTTCGCCGATCCCCTCTTCGACCAGCCATTCAGCCAATGGGGAAGCCTGCGCCCTTCAGCAGGGCGCGCGTCTCGAACAGGGGGAGGCCGACGACGCCCGAGTGGCTGCCGGAAATCCACGCGATGAGGCCTTCGGCGCTGCCCTGGATGGCATAGCCACCGGCCTTGCCCTCCCACTCGCCGCCGGCGATGTAGGCTTCAACCTCGTCTTTGGACAATTGCTTGAAGCGCACGATCGTCTCGTTCAGCCGCTCGTGCAGGGTGCCGCCGGGCGCGCGCAGGGCGATGGCGGAGAGGACGCGGTGCCGCCTGCCCGAAAGCAACGCGAGACATTCGCGCGCGGTCTTCTCATCTTCGGCCTTGGGCAGCACGCGGCGGCCGCAGGCGACTACGGTGTCGCCAGCCAGCACGAAAGCATCGCCGGGAGGCAGCGCAAGCGCCTTTTCCCGCGCCATGCGCCGGGCGTAATCGCGCGGCACCTCGCGGGGATGCGCAGTCTCGTCGATGTCTGCAGCTTCCACCGTGAAGTCGCTCATCCCGATGCGGGAGAGCAGTTCGCGGCGTCGCGGGCTGGCGGAAGCGAGAACGAGTCGGGGGGCGCCATGCCCCGCCGACAAATCTGCCGCAGTCAGGTCAGGACCCGAACTGGCCAGGGCCGCCACGGCCCGGCATGAAGCGGTAGGTGATGCGACCCTTGGTGAGATCGTAGGGGGTCAGCTCGCAGAGCACTTCGTCGCCGACCAGCACGCGAATGCGGTTCTTGCGCATCTTGCCTGCGGTGTGGCCGAGGATTTCGTGGCCGTTCTCCAGCTCGACGCGGAACATCGCGTTGGGGAGAAGTTCGACCACGCGGCCGCGCATTTCGAGGAGTTCTTCTTTCGCCATTGGCGATCAGTTTCCATTGTTCTGGTGTGTCATCGGCGCGCGACATAGCCACGACTCCGCGAAAATGGAAGCCTTGGCGGCATTTTTGCCGTTCGTGTGACTGCTTTGTCGCCATTTGCGCATCGCGCCATGGCCCGCAACGACTTCGCGACGATGCGTACAGTAGCAAGGGCCGCCGGTTCATGTTCGCGCAAGACGATTGCGACAAAATGATACCGCGCCCCCGCTTGTGGTCCGCAAGAGGCCAAGGCAATAGCGCGGGAGGGGAAGGAACACATCACTATTTCACAGATGCACCTTGGCGGAGACTGCACTTGCGTTCCTTACCTCTGATCAGCCTCGTGGCGAGCCTCGCCATGCCGATGCCTGCGTTCGCGGCGGAAGCGGCGGCTGACGCACCTAGCGTGCCGGTCATCAAGGATGACGACTCCGATCCCGACAACCCGCTGGAAGTCCACGGCAACGAGATTCTCGTCACCGCGCCGCGCGTGATCGGCTCGATCGACGTGCCCCAGCAGCCCATTGCGGTCTTCGACGAGAACGACATCGCGTCCTATGGCGTCGCCTCGATCGAGGAACTGCTGGATGCGATCAGCCCGCAGACCGGCAGCGGCCGCGGGCGCGGCGGCTCGCCGGTCATGCTGCTCAACGGCCAACGCATCTCCAGCTTCCGCGAGATGCGCGGCATCCCGCCCGAGGCGATCCGCCGGGTCGAGGTGCTGCCCGAGGAAGTGGCGCTGCGCTTCGGCTATTCGGCCAACCAGCGCGTCGTCAACATCATCCTCAAGGACCAGTTCTCGGCGGTGACGACTTCGGGCGAATACAATCGCCCTACGCGCGGCGGCTACGACAATTACGAACTGGAAGGCGGCCTGTTCAAGATCGCCGGGCCGCGCCGCTTCAACGTCAACGGCAAGCTCGACAACACCAGCATGCTGACCGAGGCCGAGCGCGGCATCACGCAGGACGAATCGCGTGTCTCGCAAGTCGCGGGCGATCCCGATCCGGCGCGCTATCGCAGCCTCGCCGCGCAGGACCACGAACTGACGCTGGAAGGCACGATGACGCAGGGGCTGGGCGAGAAGGGCCTGGCCGGGGCGATCACCGCGACCGGCGGCTATACCCGCTCAAACACGCTCTCGCTTTCGGGGCTCGACACGGTTCCGCTGACGTATGACGGCCAGACGCTGCGCCGCACGCTGGCCGATCCGCTGAGCAACCGCTCGATCACCGATACGTTCGAGGGTGGGCTCGGCTACAGCACGATGCTCGGCGAATGGCAGGTCAGCGCTACCGCCAATGCGACGTATACCGACACGAATACCCGCGTCGATCGCCGTCGCACCGAGACGCAGTACGGCGATCTGCAGGCCGAAGTCGCATCCGGCGCGCTTTCCATCACCGGGGCGCTGCCCAATGTGCCGGGCGCAGGCGTGGACGTCGCGACCACGCGCCAACTGACGCTGTCCAACCTCGTTACCCTGTCGGGCAAGCCGTTCCGGATGCCGGCGGGCGAGGCGAACCTGACGGTCAAGGGCGGGTACGACTTCGATCGCTCCATGAGCGAGGACACGCGCAACACCGTGGGCAACGTGACGCTCCGGCGCGGCGATCTGCTGGGCGGCGTCAATCTGGCGTTGCCGCTGACCAGCAAGGGAGAGGATTTCCTTGGCGCGGTGGGCGACATCACGCTGAATTTCAGCGGCGGACTGGACCACCTGTCGGACTTCGGAACGCTGACGGACTGGAGCGCGGGCGTTACATGGTCGCCGACCGAAACGCTGATGCTGCAGGCGAGCTATATCGTCGATCAGGCCGCGCCCAAGCTGACCCAGCTGGCCGCGCCGATGGTCGAGACATACAACGTCGCGGTCTACGATTTCACCAATTCGCGCACCGCGCTCGTCACCACGGTGACCGGCGGCAATCCGGACCTGAAGAAGGAAACCCAGCGCGACTGGAAAATCTCGGCACAGTGGAAGCTGCCGTTCCTGCAGCGCTCAAACCTGATCGTCGAATACTTCCGCAACCGGTCGAGCAACGTGACGCAGGCGTTCCCCCTGCTGACTTCGGCGATCGAGGACGCCTTCCCTGACCGCGTGACGCGCGACGCGGACGGCAACCTCACCCGGATCGATCGGCGCGCGGTGACTTTCGACGAAGTGAAGACTTCCTCCATGCGCTGGGGCTTTAACATTTCGGGTAGCCTCGGCGGTTCGTCATCGACTGGCGGTTCGTCCGGAGGCTCGTCCGCGCGGATGAGCGCTGCGCCGGTGCAATCGGTCACCGGCCCGAACGGGCCGATGGCGGGCGGTCAGGTATTGAATGGGGGGCAGACGTCCAACGAAGCCGCACGCCCCAACTTCGATCCCTCGCGCTTCGCCGCGATCCGCGAAAAGCTCTGCGCGCCCGGCGCAGGCGATCCCGATCCGGCGAGCCTGCCCGAAGGATTGCGCAATCGTTTCTCCGGTGCGGACGGCAAGATCGACCCGGCCAAGCTCGCCGAGTTCAAGCAGCGTGCCTGTTCGGCCGAAGGGCAGGGGGCCACGCCCGGCGAAGGCGGCGGCCGAGGTCCGATGGACCCCGAGCGTTTCGAACGCATCCGTACCGCGCTCTGCGCGGGCGGCAGTGGCCCACCGGACGTGGCGAGCCTGCCCGACCGCATGCGGGAGCGCATCATGGGCGCCGACGGCAAGGTCGATCCGGCTAAGCTCGCCGAACTGCGTGAGCGTTTCTGTAATGCGCCGACGCCGGCCCCTGGCACGACCCGCGCGCAGGGCGAGCAGCCGGGCTTCCCGCCGCCCGGGGCTTTTGGCGGG
>NZ_ALVC01000330.1:0-30548 GCF_000293195.2 Sphingomonas sp. LH128 | reverse complement strand
ATCCGCTTCACCGACGAGGACGGCACCGTCGTCGAGCAGTCGGTGTTCGGCGGCAAGGCCAAGCTGCAGTGGAAGGTCGACTGGGCGATGCGCTGGTTTGCGCTGGGTGTCGACTACGAGATGTGCGGCAAGGACCTGACCGACTCGGTCACCCAGTCGGGCAAGATCGTGCAGGTTCTCGGCGGTCGCAAGCCCGAGGGGCTGATCTACGAACTGTTCCTCGACGAGAACGGCGAGAAGATCTCGAAGTCCAAGGGCAACGGCCTGACCATCGACCAGTGGCTGACGTATGGGACCGAGGAGTCACTGGGCTTCTACCTGTTTCGCGAGCCCAAGAGCGCCAAGCAGCTCCACGCCGGCGTGATCCCCAAGGCGGTCGACGAATACTGGCAGTTCCGTGGCAACCTCGCCGGGCAGGCGCTCGACAAGCAGTTGGGCAATCCGACCTGGCACCTGCTGCGCGCCAATGGCGGGGGGGGAGGGGGGGGGGGCCCGCCGCCGCAGGCGGTGGTGGAGGGGTTTGGAAGGCCCCCTCCGTCAATCGCTGACGCGACTGCCACCTCCCCATCGCTGCGCGACAGGGAGGATTGCAGAATAAAAAAGGCGGCGCTCCCATCGGAACGCCGCCTTTTCAATTCAACGCCTTGCGAGACTTACTTGCCGCGCAGCTTGCGGTGCTTGGTCAGGTCCAGCACTTCGCTCGGGCCGTTGTCGTCCTGCAGCAGGCCGAGGCGGCGGGCGACTTCCTGGTAGGCCTCTTCCTCGCCGCCGAGGTCGCGGCGGAAGCGGTCCTTGTCGAGCTTCTCGCCGGTGGTCATGTCCCACAGGCGGCAGCCGTCGGGGCTGATCTCGTCGGCGAGGATCACGCGGCTGAAGTCGCCGTCCCAGATGCGCCCGAATTCGAGCTTGAAGTCGACGAGGCGGATGTTGATCGCCGCGAACATGCCCGCCATGAAGTCGTTCACGCGGATCGCCATGGCGGCGATGTCCTGCATCTCGTCATGGTTGGCCCAGCCGAAGCAGGCGATATGTTCCTCGGCGATCAGCGGGTCGCCCAGCGCGTCGTCCTTGTAGTAGTACTCGATCAGCGTGTGCGGCAGCATCTCGCCCTCGGGGATGCCGAGGCGCTTGGAGATGGAACCGGCGGCCACGTTGCGCACCACGACCTCGATCGGGATGATCTCGACCTGGCGGACCAGCTGCTCGCGCATGTTGAGGCGGCGGATGAAGTGGTTGGGCACGCCGATGTGGTTGAGGCGCGTGAACACATACTCGCTGATGCGGTTGTTGATGACGCCCTTGCCCTGGATGGTGCCCTTCTTCTGGGCATTGAACGCGGTCGCATCGTCCTTGAAGTACTGGATCAGCGTGCCGGGCTCGGGGCCTTCGTAAAGGATCTTGGCCTTGCCTTCGTAGATCTGGCGGCGACGGGACATGCGCTTGGGTCCTTGCAAAACGTGCGAAAGAGCAAGCCCCGGCGCTTCGGGAAGGCCGGGGCATTCGAGCGGGCATATAATGGAAGCCGGTGTAAAAGCAAACTGCCCGCGCGGCAGGGGCCTCCGGGGCGAAGATGAGCGAGGAATTGTGCGGATGGGCGTGACAATCGAGGTGCTGACGGGGGCGCAGATGCTGGCGGCCGTGGGCGATCTTGCGCGACTGCGGATCGCGGTCTTCGCCGAATGGCCCTACCTCTACGACGGCGCGGAGGCTTACGAGGAAAGCTACCTGCGCGAATTTGCCGAGGCGACCGATGCCGTGCTGGTGGCGGCGCGCGATGGAGCCCGGGTCGTGGGTATGGCGACGGCCTCTCCCATGGCGGCGCAGAAGGCGGAGTTTCGCGGGCCTTTCGAGTCGCGCGGGCTGGACGTGGCGGGGCTGTTCTACTTCGGCGAATCCGTGCTGCTGCCGGAATATCGCGGGCAGGGGATCGGCCATGCCTTCTTCGACTATCGCGAGGCGCAGGCGCGGCGGTGCGGTGCGAAGGCGACGACGTTCGCGGCGGTTGTGCGGCCTCTCGATCATCCGGACCGGCCGGAGGGCTATGTGCCGCTCGACGGGTTCTGGCGCAGGCGGGGCTATGCGCCGGTGGAGGGGCTGGTCACCGAACTGGCGTGGAAGGATCACCGGGATGCGGGGGATTGTCCGAAGCCGATGCAGTATTGGATGCGTGAGCAGGGGTAGTGGCTTGCCGTCAGGCCCACCCCGTCCGGCTAGGTCCTTCGGACCAAGCCTCCCGGCCCTCCCGCAAGCGGGAGGGCTGAAACGGTTTTCCCCGCCCGCTTGCGGGAGGGGCAGCGAGACTTAGGCCGCAGGCCTTAGTCGCAGCGGGGTGGGCCTATCGCGCCTTCAACTCCGCCACCAGCGTCCGTGCCGCCGCGCTGACCTGCTCCCACGTCGACTCGAACCCTTCCGGCCCGCCGTAGTACGGATCGGCCACGTCCTGCCCCTCAAGCCCCGGCACGAAATCGAGCAGCAGCGACAGGCGCGCCTTGCCATCGGAGGGCGCGATGCGGCGCAAGTCGGCGAGGTTGGAGGCGTCGAGCGCGACGATGCGGTCGAAACGGCGGAAGTCCTGCGCCTTTACCTGCCGCGCGCGGTAGGAGTGGATGTCGATGCCGTGGCGCGCGGCCTCGGCGCAGGAGCGCAGGTCCGGTCCCTTGCCGACGTGCCACGATCCCGTGCCTGCCGAATCGGCGATCACCTCCAGCCCGGCACGCTCGGCCTCATGACGCAGCGCGGCTTCGGCGAGGGGGGAGCGGCAGATGTTGCCGAGGCAGACGAACAGGACGGACGGTACGTTTGACATGGTTCGGCGATAGCGCCCTGCCGTGCCTGCGTCACTCCGCGAGTTTCTGGGGGATAGGCGCCTTCGCGCTTTCGGCCAGCTGCAGCAGCATCGCCCGCACGTCGGCGACGACGAAGGGCTTGTTGAGCATCGGCCGGTCGGCATGTCCGCGCGGCAGATGCTCGCGGTCGTAGCCGCTGACGAAGGCGAAGGGCGTGTCACGCGCGGCGAGGGCGTCGGCGACGGGGTCGATCTTCTCGCCGTTGAGATTGCCGTCGAGCAGCGCGAGGTCCGGCCCCGCCTCGCGGATCATGGCGAGGGCCTGTTCGCACGAGGTCGCCGGACCGATGGCGACGCAGCCGCCATCCTCGATCTCCATGATCAGTTCCATCGCGACCAGCGGCTCGTCCTCGACCACGAGTATGCGCATCGGCGGCATTGACGCAGGCGCATCGGCCACCGGCGGAGGGGCGACCGGCTGCGGTTCGGGTTCGACCACACGGGCTCCGGGCACCAGGGGCAGCACCATCGACCAGCGCACGCCTTCGGGCGCGAACTCGGAGACGATGCGCGCGCCGTCGGAAACCATGCTGTGCTCGATCAGGGTCGAGCCGAAGCCGCGCCGCTCAGGGGGAGAGACTGGCGGGCCGCCGTGTTCGCTCCATTCCATCGCCAGCACGTGGCTGGTGACGGTCCAGGCGAGGCGCACCGTGCCGACCGCATTGGAGAACGCCCCGTACTTGTGCGCATTGGTGGCGAGTTCGTGGAACACCAGCGAGAAGCGCAGCGCCAGTTCGGGCGGCAGGTCGGCGTCGGGGCCGTCGAGCAGCAGGCGATCCTCGCTGAGCGCACCGATGGCAACGTGGTCGGCGATCAGGCGGCGCAGGCTCGCGCTCTCCCAGGTAGTCGCGCTAAGCATCGAGTGCGCGCGCGCCAGTGCCTGCAGGCGGCCGGTGAAAGCATCCTGGAATTCCCGGTGCGAGCGGGCATGGCGGAACCCCTGCGAGGCGATCGCCTGTACTGTCGCCAGCGTGTTCTTTACCCGGTGGTTGAGTTCGCCGATAAGCAGGCGCTGGGTGTCCTCGGCGCGGCGGCGTTCGGTGATGTCGAGCATCTCGATCATCACGCTGCCGGGGCGCAGGCCCGTCCCCGCGAGCGAGGAACAGTACCATTCACCTTCACGCAAGGACCCGTCGGCCCGGCGGTAGCGGTGCTCCTGCATGGCGCGTCGGTCGCCGCCTTCGAGCAGTTCGCCCATGCCCTTCAGGAACGCCTCGCGCCCGCCGTTCGGCGGCAGGAACGGCGCTTCCGACAGGGGCACGCCGAGCATGTCGGCGGCGGTATAGCCCATCGTGCGTTCGGCGCCCTTGTACCAGCCGACGATGCGCAGGCTGGAGTCGATTTCCAGCACCGCCATCGGCGAATTGTCGCCATGCGCGCGCAGACGGCCCAGCGCGGCGCCGAGTTCATCGCGCTGGAATGCAATCTCGCGGCGCTGGCGGGCCAGCTCGACGAAGACCGTCACCTTCGAATTGAGCACGGTGATGTCGATAGGCTTGAGCAAGTAATCGACCGCGCCGGTCTCGAAGCCGCGGAACTTGCGCCGCTCGTCCGTGGCGACGGCGGTGAGGAAGATGATCGGCACGCCGCGCGTCCGCTCGGTCCCGCGCATGAGTTCGGCCAGTTCGAAGCCGTCCATCTCGGGCATCTGTACGTCGAGCAGGGCCAGCGCGAAGTCCTGCCTGAGCAGCAGTTCCAGCGCCTCGAACCCGGAGGATGCGGTGACGAGTTCGACGCCGGGTTGGTCGAGCGCGGCTTCCAGCGCGATCAGGTTCTCGCGGACGTCGTCCACCGCAAGGATGCGCAAGGGTTCATTCGGCAAAGGCGGCCTCCTGCACATCGTGCGTGGTGCGCCGCCAGATTTTCTCGGCCGGGGCGAAGTCTGAAAAGCACTCGGTCTCCGCCGAGAACGCGACGGTCTCCTTGGAGCCGAGGCCGAGGAAGCCGCCGGGCGGCAGCGACTGGGCGAAGAGGCCGAGCGCGCGGTCCTGCAGGGCGCGGTCGAAATAGATCAGCACGTTGCGGCTCGACACCAGCTGGACCTCGGAGAACACCGCATCGCTGGCGAGGTTGTGGTCGGCGAAGACCGCGCGGCGGCGCAGCGCCGGATCGAAGCGGGCGACGTTGCTGTTGGCGGTGTAGTAGTCCGAAAGCGAACCCTTGCCGCCCGCCTCGCGGTAATTGCGCGAGAAGCCGGCAATGCGCTCGATATCGAAGATGCCTGCCTCGGCCTTGGCCAGCGCGGGGCGGCTGATGTCGGTGCAGTAGAACATCGTGCGATCCTCCAGCCCCGCCTCGCGGAACAGGATGGCGAGGGAGTAGAACTCCTCGCCGTTGGCGCAGCCCGCGATCCACACCTTGATCGTCGGCCATGTGGCGAGGTGGGGGATCACCGTCTCGCGGATCATTCGGAAATATTCGGGGTCGCGGAACATGTCGCTGACCTGGATGGTCAGGAAGCCGATCAGCACCGGCAGGCTGGCGGAATCGTGGAGGATCACGTCGAGCAGGCCGGAGAGGTGCGCCACGCCGAAATGGGCCTGCGCGCGTTCGAGGCGGCGTAGCAGCGAGGCGCGCGAATAATCGCGGAAATCGTACTGGTAGCGCCGCCAGATGGCCTCGACGATGAGGTCCAGTTCGATGTCGTTCAGGCTGTCGCCGGAGCGGATGACCATCATCTCTCTCGCCCGATCATCGCGGCATCCACACGCGCACGAGGCTGAGCAGCTTGTCGATGTCGAGCGGCTTGGAGAGGTAGTCGTTGGCGCCTGCGTCGATACATTCGCGGTGGTCGCGCTCCATGGCTTTGGCGGTGAGCGCGATGATCGGCAGGCGCGACCACTGCGGGTCCTTGCGGATCTCTTTCATGCAGGTCAGCCCGTCCATCTCGGGCATCATCACGTCCATCAGCACGAGATCGACCGGCGCCCCGTCGCTGTCGGCGCTGCGGGCGAGTTCGTTCAGCGCCTCGATCCCGTTGCGGGCGATGCGTACCCCGACGCCGTGCGGCTCCAGCACCGAAGTGAGGGCGTAGACGTTGCGAATGTCGTCCTCGACCACGAGGATCTGGCGGCCCTCCAGCGCCTGATCGCGGCCCAGCGAGCGGGCGAGCAGCTGCTGCTTTTCCTGCGGCAGCTCGGATACGACCTGGTGGAGGAACAGCGTGACCTCGTCGAGCAGGCGTTCGGGGCTCTTGGCGCCCTTGACGATGATCGACTTGGAATAGCGCCGCAGCCGCATCTCCTCTTCGGGCGAGAGGTCGCGGCCGGTGTAGACGATCACCGGCGGGAAGCCGACGCTCTCGTCGTGCGAAAGGCGTTCGAGCAGGTCCAGCCCCGACATGTCGGGCAGGTTGAGGTCGAGCACCATGCAGTCGAACGTCTCGGTGCCGAGACTGCCCAGGCATTCGGCGGCGGAGTGGACCTCTACCGTCTCGACATCGCGCGAGGCGAGCAGGTGGTGGATCGCCTCGGCCTGCTGGGCGTCGTCCTCGACCACCAGCACGCGGCGCAGGCGCTGCGACATGCGCGCCTCCAGCCCTTCGAGCATGTCGACCAGGGTGTCGCGGCTGACCGGCTTGAACAGGTAGCCGACCGCGCCGCTGGCGAGCGCCGCATGGTCGTCATGGTCGGCCGAGACGATATGGACCGGGATATGTCGGGTGCGGGCGTCGCGCTTGATGCGGTCGAGCACCGAGAGGCCGGTATGGTCGGGCAGGTGCATGTCGAGGATCACCGCCTGCGGCAGATACTGACGCGCGAGCAGGGCGCCTTCGTCGGCGGTCCCCGCGATCAGGCACGAGAAGCCGACTTCGTGCGCGAGATCGGCGAGGATACCCGCGAAAGCCGGATCGTCCTCGACGATGAGGATCACGCGCGAATCGCCGCTGAGGGTTTCACGGTCGTCGGCGATAGCGGCGAGGCGGCGCGGGGCCGTCGGCGCGGGCGTCGGCGACGTGGCAAGCGGTGTGGGCGAGGGGCGGCGGACCTGTTCGGGCGCGGCTTCGGCGTCGAAGTGCTCGGGCAAGGTGATGGTGAAGGCGCTGCCCTTGCCGGGCTCGCTCTCCAGCGAGATCGTGCCGCCGAGCAGCTGCGACAATTCGCGCGAGATCGAGAGGCCAAGGCCGGTGCCGCCGTACTTGCGGGCGATGCCGCCGTCGGCTTGACGGAACGCCTCGAAGATCGCGCCCTGCTTGTCGGCGGGGATGCCGGTGCCGGTGTCGCGCACGGTGAAGGCGACGTTGCCGGCGGCGCGGCCGACCTCGACGGCGACGTGGCCGCGCTCGGTGAACTTGATCGCGTTCGACAGGAAGTTCTTGAGCACTTGCTCCAGCCGCAGCGGGTCGGTCTCGATTTCGCCCGCCACGTCGGCGATGCGCAGTTCCAGGCCGCGCTTGGCGGCGGCAGGGGCGAACGTATCGCGCAGCTTGGCGAGGATCGCGGCGACCGGGACCGTGCGCGGTTCCAGCTCCAGCTTGCCTGCCTCGATCTTGGAAATGTCGAGCACGTCGTTGATCAGCGCGAGCAGGTCGTTGCCGGACGTCTCGATCGTCTCGGCAAAGCGGACCTGCTCGGACGAGAGGTTGCCGCCGCGATTGTCGGCCAGCAGGCGCGCCATGATCAGCAGCGAGTTGAGCGGGGTGCGCAGCTCATGGCTCATGTTGGCGAGGAATTCGCTCTTGTAGCGGCTCGCCTGTTCCAGATCCTCGGTCTGTCCGCGCAGCATCGTCTGGGCGCGGGTCAGCTCGTCGCGCTGGGCTTCGAGCGAGGTCGCCTGTTCCTCCAGCTGGGCGTTGGAGCGTTCCAGCTCGGCCTGCTGGGCTTCTAGTTCGGTCTGGGAATTCTGCAGGGCCTTGGCCTGCGCTTCCAGTTCGTCGTTGGTGGCGCGCAGTTCCTCGCTCTGGTTGGCGAGTTCCTCGGCCTGCTGCTGGGTTTCGGAGAGCAGGTGCTCCAGCCGCGCGCGGTACTTGGCGGAGCGCAGCGATAGGCCGACCGCGCCGGAAATCGTGTCGAGGAAGCGGGGCGCGTCTTCGGGGCGGGCCTCGGGCGTGTCGAGGAAGCCGAGTTCGATGACGGCATTGACCTTGCCGTCGATCGCGGCAGCGCCGAGTACCAGACGGTCCAGCGGCGACTGCCCGAGCGCGGTCCCGAACGAGAGATAGCCGGCTGGGGCCTTCGCGATCGTACGGGTGCGCCCGTCGCGGATCACTTCGGCAAGCAGGCCGTCGTCGGGCGCGAGCTGGTCGGGAACCCCGGCACCTTTGGGTACGCCGTAACTGGCGACGCGGCGAAAGGCGCCTTCGTCATTGACGTAGACTATCCCCGCCGCCGCGCCGAAACGGTCGACAAGGAAGCTGATCACGCGGTGCGAGAGGTCGTCGAGGGAGAGATTTCCGGTCGTCTCCCGCGCCAGCTTGGCTTCGCCTTCACGCAGGGCCTGCAGGGCCCGCGCGGAATTGCGGTAGCTGATGAACGCGGCGCCGATGCCGGCCAGCGTCAGGTTGGTGATCGTGCCGAGGGTCCGGTTGATCAGCGCGATTTCCTTGGCCACGCCTTCGGGCGCGAGCTGGTAGCCGATCACGATCAGCACGGTCGTCGCGGCGGCCACGGCAAGGGGCGCCAGCCGATGCGGCGCGAGATAAGCCAGCACCGTAGGCAGCAAATAGATGACCCAGATCGAGGTGCCCAGCGGGAAACGGGTGTCGGCGATGAAGGTCAGGCCGATGACGATGGGTAGCAGGATGTAGAGAAACTTGGTGGAATCCAGTCCGCGGGCGGTTGCCATTCACTCGTCTCGCGGGGGTAAAAAACCGCTGCAGCCGGACCGCTCCCCCATCACGCACGGTCCCCGGATCAGGTCGGATAACGTTAACGGCGTTCCCCGGTTCCCGACGGACCGAAATATTTTCGCCGCGGACTGCGGCCGGACGCAAAGCCGCCCGCTCGCCAAAACTTCCTTAAGACATTGCTGGTATCGGCAAAGGATTATCGGGGCAATTCCAAGAGCGAGCCTGGTTTACGATGCGTCAAGCATGTCTCTATCCCGCCAAGGCCGTTCGCGAAGTGCTGAACGGTGTCCTGCGCGATTCCGGCGGCAACATCCTTCCGATCGCAGCGATCGGCATGCTCGTGGCGGCGGTCGTGGTGGGCTCGGCGGTTGATCTGAGCCGCGATTACCTCGTGCGTGAACAAATCCAGTCTGCCTGCGACGCGGCGGTGCTGGCGGGGCGGCGCACGGTGACGACGGCTGGTTTCGACACCGCCTCGAAGGCGGCCGCGACGGCGTATTTCAACACCAACTTCAACGACGCGCAGCAGGGCACGCGCTCCACGGTGTTCACCGTGACTTCCACCGACGACGGCCAGACCGTCACCGCGACCGCGACGACCGTGCTCGACACGTTGCTGATGCGCATCTTCGGCAAGGACAGCTTCGACATCCGGGTAAACTGCGGAAGCTCGATGGGCGTCGGCAATGCGGACGTGATGATGGTGCTCGATACCACCGGTTCGATGGACTACACGCTTTCGGGCTCGCAGACGCGCATCCAGGCATTGCGCGCGGCGATGAAGAATTTCTACACGACGATCTACAACGCCACCGCGAACAGCAATGCGCGCGTGCGCTACGGCTTCGTGCCGTTCAGTTCGACGGTGAACGTCGGCAGGCTGCTCACGGCGGTCAACAGCAGCTATATCGTCGACAGCTATCCCTATCAGTCGCGCGCCTACGAGCCCGACGATTCGGGCGGCAGCGATTACAGCGGCACATGGACTGCCGTTATTCCGACGACGAGCTACAGTTCGCAGAACGACTGCAATAATGCCAAGCCCGCAGATACGGCGTTCAGCGAGCAGGGGTCTGGGCAGGCACGATCGCAAGTGAAGAAGGAATACTCGTGTATTCGTTCCGATAGAAACTCGCCATACTACGTCTATTGGCGCTGGCTGACCCGTCCCTACACGATGCGCTACCATCAGGTTACGTACGACACGAGCAGCTTCAAGAAGTTCAACTCGGTCGCCACGCCTACCGGAACCAACGGCGCGAACGTGTCCTCGACCTGGGGCGGTTGCATCCAGGAACGCGACACCGTGGCGCAGGCCACCTTCAGCTACTCGACCAGCACGGGCATCTCGCCCAAGGCCGCGCTCGATCTCGACCTCGACACGGCGCCGACGTCGGACGACAAGACCAAGTGGCGTCCGCTCTGGCCGGAGGTGTCCTACCGCCGCTGGTCGGACAGCGGCTACTACACCACCGCGACCACCAACAACGGCGGTGATGCGGGAACGTATTGCCCGGCGCAGGCAAAGCTGCTGGCGACGATGACGCAGAGCGCGTTCAATTCCTACGCGGACTCGCTCGTGGCGATCGGCGGCACGTACCTCGACGTCGGGATGATCTGGGGCGGGCGCCTGATGTCGCAGCAGGGCATGTGGTCGACCCTCAACAGCGACGAACCGTCCAACGGCGGCAAGGTTTCGCGCCACGTCATCTTCATGACCGACGGCCAGATGGAGCCCAACCAGTACATTGCCCAGGCCTGGGGCATCGAGTACTGGGACCGCCGCGTCACCACCGACGGTACGACCAACGACACCGCCCGCCACACCCAGCGCTTCCTTGCGACGTGCGAGGCGATCAAGGCCAAGGGTATCCGCGTCTGGGTCGTGGCGTTCACGTCCAGCCTGAGCAGCGATCTGACGACCTGCGCATCCGACGACAGTTCGTACACCGCGAACAGCTCGTCCGAACTGAACACCGCGTTCCAGGAGATCGCCAAGCAGGTCGGTGAACTGAGGGTCGTGCAATGACGGCGCCGCTGCTCCGTCGCCTCCGGGCGGGCGAGCGCGGCTCGGCGGTGATCGAGTTCGCCGTCGCCGCGCCGGTGCTCCTGCTGCTGCTCATCGGCATCTACGACATGGCGCACCGCGCCTATCTCACCGCGATCCTGCACGGCGCGGTGGAAGAGGCCTCGCGTCAGGACGGACTGGAGATCGCCGACAACACCAAGGCCGACGCCTACGTCACCGCGATGGTCCAGCGCGTAGCGCCGGGCGCGACGGTCGCCTTCAAGCGCTCCAGCTACTACGACTTCGCCGACATAAAACGCGCCGAGGCCTGGAACGACAAGAACACCAACGGCAAGTGCGACAACGGCGAAACCTACACCGACGAGAACCGCAACGGCAGATGGGACGCGGATGTGGGGAACAGCGACAACGGTGGCGGCAACGACGTCGTGCTCTACACCGCGACGGTGACCTATACGCCCGTGTTCATCGTGCCGTTCATGCCCAATTCGACGAGCCAGCGCACGCTGACCGCGAGCACGGTGCGCAAGAACCAGCCTTACGAGCTACAGGCCAAGTATGGCTCGGATGCGGGGAGCTGCCCATGATCGCGCGCCTTGCTGCGGGTCTTGCCGGGCGACTGCGCCGCGATCAGCGCGGTGTCTCTTTCATGGAGTTCGCGCTGATCCTGCCGATCATCGTCACAATGGGTTTCTATGGAACCGAATTGGCATGGATGGCGATGATCAACATGCAGATCGCCCAGATCGCCAGCTCGGTGGCCGATAACGCCTCGCGCCTCGGCCAGACCGACAACAGCGCGGTGACCCCCACCGTCAAGGAAGCGGACGTCGCTTCGGTGATGTCGGGCGCGCTGGTGCAGGGGTCGTACTTCAACTTCGCCGCCAACGGGCGGATCATCCTCTCCAGCCTCGAATACGACACTGCGACCAAGCGCCAGTACATCCACTGGCAGCGCTGCCAGGGCAGCCTCAAGGTGAAGTCGCAATACGGCGTCGCCAAGGCCGGCCTGACCGGCACCACGCTGGCGGGCATGGGCAATCCGACGATCACGGCGGTGTCGGGTTCGGCGGTGATGTATGTGGAGGTGAACTACACCTACCAGCCGCTGTTCGGCACCTGGTTCGTCGGCCAGCCCAACTTCCGCCGCGAGGCCGCCTACATCATCCGCGACGATCGCAGCCTTGGCGCCAGCTCGGGCGACGGCATCTCCGACGCGACGACGACCACGAAGGCCAGCTGCAGTTGAGTTCGGCCCCGTCAAATCGTCGTCCCGGACTTGATCCGGGACCGGTAGCCGCGCCGGGACCCACTTGCGCGCAGGGTGCCCGGTCGATGAACCGCGCCTAAAGACAGCCACCGGTCCCGGATCAAGTCCGGGACGACGGGGCCTTCGTGCGGATCGTCAGCGCGGCTCCAGCCGGATCGCGGTGCCGCCGCCGGGGGCCAGCCACACGTCCATGGTATCACCCTTCTTCACCGTGCGCGTGTCGTAGGCGATGTTGTGGCGCGCTTCGGTTTCATACGTCGCGCCTTCGCCGTCCTTCCAGACGCTGGCCTTGTAGCTCTTGCCCGCATCGAGGAAGTCGAACTTCAGCGTCACCGTGCGCGCCGTCGCATCGTTCACGCCGCCGACGAACCACCTCGGCGAAGCGCGGTCCTTGCGTGCGAAGATCGCATAGTCGCCTACTTCGCCCGCGATCAGGTGGCTCTCGGCCCAGTCGGTCGGCACGCTCTCGATGAAGTTCATCTCGTGCGGGTACTTGTCGAGCTGCTCGATGAAGTCCGCCGCCATCTGGATCGGCGAGTAGATCGCGAGATACAGCCCTAGCTGCTTCGCCAGCGTCGAGGCGAGGGGACCGTTCGCGCCTTCGAGGCTCAGCACGCCCGGCGTGAAGTCCATCGGGCCGGACAGCATGCGCGTATAGACCAGCGTAGGCTCATGGTCTGGGCCGTTCGCGAACCGCCCCCACGCATTGTACTCCATGCCCCGCGCGCCTTCGCGCGAGACCCAGTTGGGGTACGTGCGGCGCAGGCCCGTGTCCTTGACGGGTTCGTGCGCGTCGATGGCGATGTGGTGCTTCGCCGCGTCCTCGACGACGGCGAGGTGGTGCTCGACCTGCCGCTGGCCGTCGTGCCACTCCATGCGGATCGAGCCGACCGGGCCGCCGGGATAGTCGGTGTTGGCGATGATCCCGCCGTGGTCGGCGACGTAGCCGGTCTTCACCGTATCGACGCCCAGCTTCTGGTAGAGCGCGAAACCGGCATCCATGTTCGCTTCGTAATTGGCGATGTTGCCGCCGGTCTCGTGGTGGCCGATCAGCTTCACGCCCTTCTTCGCGGCGTACTTCGTCACCGCATCGATGTCGAAATCGGGCGTCGCCTCGGTGAAGCTGAATTCGTCACCGTGGCCGAACCAGTCGCCGTTCCAGCCCTTGTTCCAGCCCTCGACCAGCACGCCCCGGAACTTGTGCTTCGCGGCATAGTCGATGTACTGCATCGTGCGTGCGGTGGTGGCGCCGTGCTTCGGCCCTTCCGCCCAGGTCCAGTCATTGCGGATCATGCCCCACCAGATGCCGATGTAACGGCCGGGCTTCACCCAGCTGACGTCGCCCAGCTTGTTGGGCTCGTTGAGGTTCAGCTCCAGATCGTTGTCGACCAGAGCTTCGGCGTCATCCGCGATGCGCACCGTGCGCCACGGCGTCGCGAAGGGCAGATCGCGCACCACGCGCGGGCCCCGCGAGGAGGGCGAAAGGGTCGTGCGGAACGTCTGCCCGGTCGCACGCTTGAACCAGTAGCCCGCGTAATCGACCAGCGCCGCTTCGTGGAACGACAGGTGGGTGCCGTCCTCCAGCTTCATGGTGATCGGCGTGTGCGCGGTGGAGACGGCGTCGATCGGGGTCTTCTGGTAGACCTGCTCATAGCGGTTCCACTCGCCGCCGGGGATCCACCATGCGGTGCCCTTGGGGACGATGTCGAACTCGGTCGTCTCGTCGGCGATCTTCATCGTCTTGAGGCCGGGCTGTTCGGGGATCTCGTAGCGGAAGCCCACGCCGTTGTCGAAGAGGCGGAAGGTGACGTTCATCAGCCGCGTCCCGTAGGTCTTGCCCTGCTTGAAGCGGACGGTGACCTGATTGTACGTGTCCTTGACGAAGCGGCGTTCGCCCCAAGGCTGTTCCCAGGTATCGTCGCCCTTGGCGGTATCGCTGCTCTCGATGGCGAAGCCGCGCGTCATGTTGAGGCCGTCGGTGAGGATGAAGCCCAGCTTGCTCGGCGCGATCAGCAGCTTGCCCTTGCGGGTGAGCGACCACATCGGGCGGCTGTCGTTGTCGGTGGTGACCGTCAGGACGATCGAGCCGTCGGGGGATTGCGCGGTGACGGCGGGCTTCTCCTGCGCCATGGCAGGGGCGGCGATGACGATGCCGGCACTAGCCAGCAGGGCGAGCGGCTTCATGCCGTTTCTCCTTCGATGATCCACAAGGCGCCCCAAGCGGGGAGCGTACCGGGTTCGGCGTTATTCACGGCGGCCAGAACGCGGCCGCCGATCGGAATTGCTGCGGGCCATGTTGCAGGCGCATCGCTCATGTTGACGATCACCAGCACGCTGCGGCCTTCAAGTTCGCGGCGCAGCACGAGGCGCGTTTCGTCGGCGAGCAGCACTTCGCCGGAGCCCCGGCGCAGCGCCGGATCGGCGGCGCGAAGCTGCAGCAGATGCCGGGTCAGGTTGAGCAGCGAAGCCGGGTCCGCCTCCTGCCGGTCGACCGCGCGCGACAGGTTCTGTTCGCTCAGCGGCAGCCACGGTGCGGAGGAGGTGAACCCGCCATGCTCGCTCTGCGCCATCCACGGCAGCGGCGTGCGCACGCCGTCGCGCGAGAGGGTGAGCGGCCAGTTGGCGATCGCTTCGGGATCCTGCAGCATTTCGAACGGGATTTCGTCCTGCAGCAGGCCGAGTTCCTCGCCCTGGAACAGGATCGGATTGCCCCGGATCGAGAGCAGCGTCAGCATCTTCATCCGCGCGAAGGCGTCGATCTGGTCGGGCGCGCACCAGCGGGAGAGGGCGCGCGGGGCGTCGTGGTTCTCGAAGGCCCAGCTCGGCCATCCGGCATCGGGTTCGTCGGGCCAGAACTGCAGCACTTCGGCGATGTGCGCGGGACGCAGCGCGTCGGCATAGAGCAGATCGAAACCGTAGGCGCTGTCCAGACGGGCAGGGCCTTGCGTGAAGGTGCGCTTCTCTTCCATCGCCCGCGATCCGCCGACTTCGGCCAGCGAATAGGTATCGGGATAGGAGGCGATCAACGCCTGCAGCCGCTCGATGAACTTCAGGATGTCCGGGTGCGACTGGTTGTAGACCTGCAACTGGAAATCGTAGGGCCGCGTGCGCACTTTTCCATCATCGGGCGCGGGCGGATTGTTGCGCAGCATCGGGTCGTGCATCGAGTGGTTGAGCGCATCGATGCGGAAGCCCGCGACGCCCCGGTCCAGCCAGAACTTCGCCACCGCCAGCAGCGCGTCCTGTACCTCGGGGTTATGGCAATTGAGCTGCGGCTGTTCGGCCAGGAAATTATGCATGTAATACTGCCCGCGCCGCGCATCCCAGCGCCACGCCGGGCCGCCGAACACCGACTGCCAGTTGTTGGGCGGCGAACCGTCCACCTTGGGATCGGCCCAGACGTACCAGTCCGACCGCGCATTGCCGCGGCTGGACCGGCTCTCGGCAAACCACGGGTGCTGGTCCGAGGTGTGGGCATAGACCTGATCGACGATGACCTTCAGGCCAAGCGCCTTCGCCTTCGCGATCAGCGCGTCGAAATCCTCCAGCGTGCCGAACATCGGGTCGACCGCGCAGTAGTCGGAAATGTCGTAGCCGAAGTCCGCCATCGGCGACTGGTAAAACGGCGAGATCCAGATCGCCTCGACGCCGAGCCTCGCCACGTGGTCGAGACGGGCGGTGATGCCGGGCAGATCGCCGATCCCGTCGCCGTTGGAATCGGCGAAGCTGCGCGGATAGATCTGGTAGATCGCCGCGCCGCGCCACCATGGCGTCTTGGAGGAGGTTTCTGGGTTCGTCATGGCGCTCTCTGGTAGGTCTTGGCGTCGTTATGTCGGGCTATGTCGGTTTCTGTCGCTCAGGGCCGGGCCGCGCAGACGGCGAAACCGAGCGGCGGCAGCGACACCGAAACCGATCCAGGAGCGGTGGCCTTCACCGGACATGCGGAACCCGTAAGCGTCTGGAATTGCGCCGATTTTGGCTCTACCGCAAGGTTGCCTTGGACCGCCTCGGTGGAAGTGTTGAAGGCCAGTACCACCTCGTTTCCGGTAGCCGGATCGAAGCGGGACACCGCGAACAGCCCCGGCTTGTCGGATGCGGCGCGAACTTTGGTCATCCCGCCCGTCAGCGCCGGGGTCTGGCGGCGCAAGGTCGCCAGCTGCGCGATCAGCTTGTAGAGCGGGTGCGTGGGATCGAAATGCTCGGCATCGGGCGCGCGGGTCGTGCCCAGCAGCGGTTCGTCCGTCAGGCGCAAGTCCTTGGAAGCAAACATATCCTGCCGCGACCACTGGTCGCCGCCATGGCCGACGAAGCCTTGTTCGTCGCCGTAGTAGATCGTCGGCACACCGCGCAGCGTCAGCAGCAAGGCGTGTGCCAGCATCGAGCGCTTCAGCAGCTCGTCATTGCTCGCAAGCGGTTGACCCAGCTTGAGAAACATCGGCAGGCGCCCGGCATCGTGATTGCCGAGGAACGTCGGCAGCTGCAGCGCCCCCGCCTTTCCGCCCGCATAGAGGGCATCGTCGTCGAACAGCCGCGCCAGCGTCTCGGTGCCACCATCCTTGGCGCCGCCGGCAGCATCGTCGACCGCCCGCATGAACGCGAAGTCGAGCACGCCCGGCAGGCCCGCATTGCGCGTCCACGAGGCGAGCAGGGCAGGGTCGTAATCGCCCGTCGCGACTTCGCCGAAGATGTGGAAGTTGTTGATTCCCTTTGCCTTCGCACGCTCCAGCATGGCGGGCACGAACTTCTGCCACAGCTCCGCGTTGACGTGGCGGGCGGTGTCGATGCGGAAGCCGTCGATGCCGAAACGGTCGATCCAGCTGCCGTAGATCTCGATCATCCCATCGACCACGCGCGGGTTCTCGGTGGCGAGGTCGTCGAGGCCGACGAAGTCGCCGTACTGCGCGCTCTCGCCCTTCCAGTCGGTGTTGCCGCGGTTGTGGTAGTAGATCGGATCGTTGAGCCAGGCGGGGACTTTCACGTCCTTCTCCGCCTTGGGCACGACGGGAGTGTAGGCGAACGAAGGATCGGTCAGTTTCGCCCAGTTCTCAGGCGTTTGCACCGTTTCTCCAAGAAAACCGGGGTTGATCGCCGGACCCTTCACGCCGCCCCGGGTCGAGAACGGATAGTCCGCCTTGGAGCGATAGGGATACCCCTCCGCGACCCCTTCCTTGTACTGGATCACGTCCGCCGTGTGGTTGACGATGATGTCCATGTAGACCTTCATGCCGCGGGCATGTGCGGCCTCGACGAGCGCCTTGAAGTCGTCGTTGGTGCCGAAGTGCGGATCGACTTGCGTGAAGTCGGTAATCCAGTAGCCGTGGTATCCCGCGCTTTCGTTGCCCTTGGGGCCTTGCACCGGCTTGTTCTTGAAGATCGGCCCGACCCACAGCGCGCTGGCGCCGAGGCCCTGGATGTAATCCAGCCGCGCGGTCAGGCCCTTGAGGTCGCCGCCGTGGTAGAACGCCTTGTCGGTGGGGTCGAAGCCGGTCTGCAGCTTACCGCCGCTGAGGCCGCCGGTATCGTTTGAGGTGTCACCGTTCTCGAAACGGTCGGGCAGGACGAAGTAGATGACTTCCTGCTCGGGCGTGCGGGCGCGCATATCCTCGACCGTCCCGGCGAACGCACCGCCACTGGAGAGGGCCAGCGCGAGGGCCGAGAGAGAAGGTATCAGGCGGTTCATCACAGGCGATCTCCGGATGGCCGTCGGGGAAAGGTAGGCGGAACCGTCGAAGGGAGGGATAACTTCGACGGTTCCGCCGGTGTGGCGCCGTTCAGGAGGAGGAGGGTTCCATCGCGGCGCCGGGGGGAGTTAGAACTTATACGTGAAACCGGCCAGGAAACGGCGGCCGTACGTCTGGTAGTCGATAATTTCGCGGCTATCGCCGGGGTTGGTCGTGATGAACGGCGCATTGGTGAGGTTCTGGCCCTGCACGTAGAGCGAGAGACCCTCGAGCGCGCTGCCCGCCTGGAAGTCGTAGCCGATCTGTGCGTCGACGATCGTTTCCGCAGCCGCACGGCGACGCACGCGGTTGGCGGCGAAGCCCGAGACTTCACCCAGGAACGTCGAACGGTAGCGCACCGAACCACGCGCGTTGAAGCCCCACTTCTCGAAGTAGGCGGTGCCGTTGGCGACCCACTTCGAATAGCCCGGCAGATCGCCCGAGGGCGAGTCCGGCGTCGCCTGGATCTTGCTCTTGGTATAGGCGACCGAGCCGGTCACGCCGAAGCCTTCGAGTGCCGGAATGATGGTCTCGAACGGCAGGGTGGTGGCGATTTCGACGCCGTAGAGCTTGCCGCCCTTGCCGTTGACCGGGATCGTGTACTGCGCGGTCGGCGACAGCACCACGCCTGCGCCCGGGTCCTGCAGCGCGAGGCTGTCGGTGGGCACGGTGGACTGCTGGTTGTAGATGTAGCTCTTCAGGTCCTTCCAGAAGAACTGCGCCGCGATCACGCCCTTGCCGCCGAAGTACTGCTCGAACGTCAGGTCGAGCGCATTGGCGCGCCAGGGACGCAGGTATGGGTTGCCGGACTCGCCGGTGACCTGGGCCACGTTGCCGGTGATCGTGTAGTCGAACTTCTCCGAGGCGCGCATGTCGTCGAGGCGCGGGCGGATGATCTCGCGCGCGGCGGCGAAGCGGATCACGGTGTCGCTCGGGAAGCGCAGCGAGAGGTTGAGGCTGGGCAGCACGTCGAGATAGTCGGTGCTGACCTTGCGGACGCGGGCGCCGATGTTGGGCGAGCCGTTCGGGTTCACCGGCGGCTGCAGCAGGATGGCACCGGCGCCGACCGAGTTCTGGTCGGTCCACTGCGCCTGCACGCCGAAGTTGCCGGTCAGGTGCGCCGAGCCGATGTCTGCATCGAGGTTACCCTGGATATAGCCGGTCATCAGGCGCTCGCGGATGGCGTAGCTCTTGACGATGACGTCGCCGTAGGGGTTCGCGACAAGGTTATAGATGCCGTCTCGCACCAGCGCTGCCGGATCGTAGCTGACGACCGGACCGAGGCCGAGGTAGCTGAGCTGCGTCTCGCCCTTGAGGCGGTATTCCTCGGGGATGGTGACGCTGGTGAGGCCATCGGTATTGGCCTTCAGGCCGAGGAAATACTCTTCCGGAACCAGCGTCTTGGAGCGGTTGGTGTAGTTCCAGCCGACCTGGAACGAGTGCAGCAGGCCGCTCTCGAACTCGTGCTCGACCTCGACCCGGTACTGCCACAACTCATCCTTGATGTGGCGATTGTTGTAGTAGCCGTCCTGCCCGTTGAGGATCTTGGTGCCGTCCACGGCGGTCTGATCGCCGCCCCAGCCCTGCGGGCCGGTCAGCAGGATCAGGTTGTAGTCGCCGTAGTTGAGGCTGGGCGAGAACACTGCGCCCTTGTCGGTCATGGTGAAGCCGATGCTGTCGAGCGCGCCGATCGTGTTGCGGCCGGTCCCGGCCAGCGTCTCGATGGTCAGTTCGCTGCGGTCGGTCTTGGAATAGCTGACGTCGAAGAACGCCTTCCAGCCGTCGTCGCCTTCCCACTTGGTGTTCCAGCCGAACGAATAGAGCTTCGCGTGGCGCTGGAACAGGTCGTTGCGCACCACGCTCTTGACGCCGTTGAAGGTGCCCGAGGTGACCATGCCGTCCGTCACCGTCGCATTGGCGAGCGAGGCAGTGTCGGGGTCGTAGTACAGCGGCAGCTCGATGCCGCGCTTGACCTGGTTGTCCTTGAAGTTCGAGTAGAACCCGTCGAGCGTCATCGTCAGGTTCGGCGTCGGCTTCCACTGCAACGTGCCGTTGAGGCCGAGGCGCTTGAGCGTGGTCGAGGTCACGTAGGACTTGGAGCCGCCGATGACCTTGTCGCCTTCGGGCGTGTCGGCATAGCCCCAGGAGTTGAATTCCTGAACCTGATAAGGCTCGTTCAGATAGCTGGCGCCCAGCGCGATGCCGATGGTGTCATCGGCGAACTGGTCCACGTACGTGGCGTTGAGGCGGTAGCCCTTGTCCTTGGAGCCCGCGTTCAGCTTGCCGAGATCGGCATAAGTGCCGCGTGCGCCGACCGAGATGACGCGCTTGCCGGAGTCGAGCGGACGGATCGTGCGCATGTCGACGGTGCCCGACAGGCCCTGGCCGACGAGGCTGGCCATCGGCGTCTTGTAGACGTTGACGGCGCTGACGACTTCGGACGGATACTGGTCGTACTCGACCGCGCGGTTGTCGCCGGTCGAGGTCTGCTCGCGGCCGTTCAGCAGCGTGGTCGAGAAGTCCGGCGCGGAGCCGCGGATGGCGATCGAGTTCGAGCGGCCGTTGACGCGCTGCGAGGTCAGGCCCGGCAGGCGGGCGATCGATTCCGCGATCGAGGCGTCGGGCAGCTTGCCGATGTCCTCGGCCGAGACGCTCTCGACGATCTGCTCGGCGTTGCGGTTCTGGTTGATCGCGTTGAGCAGCGATGCGCGGTAGCCAGTGACGACGATGGTGTCGGCGCTGGCGTTGTCCTCCGCCGGGGCGGCGTCCTGCGCCCACGCTGCGGCAGGAAGGGCAGCCGCGATCATGGCAGCGGCGATGGCCATGCGGGACGAAGTGCCCGCGGCCGAAAACTCGTTACGAAGCGACATGAAGTGTCCTCCCCTGTTCTGGCCGGGACAGCACACCTGGCGCCCGGCATCTCCTCCTGATGAGCCCGTGCATTTCTGCCGCGACTCCATTCGACCCCCTCTGCTTAAGGCGGTCCTACGTTGCGCATAATATGGCATACGTATACGTAGATGCCGGAGGGAAACGCGGCGTGTCTTCCATGCAACGATCAGGATACCGCGTAATTACGTGATTATATGAAGTTAGCTACCTGGTGCTGTGGCATTGTTGCGGCGCAGCATCGGGTGGAGGAGACCATGGGACGCAAGCCGACCAACCGCCCGACCAGCTTCGACATCGCCTATCGCGCCGGTGTCTCGCAGCCCACCGTCAGCCGCGCGCTGCGGGGGAGCAAGTCGGTCAGCGCCGCTACGCGCGAGCGGATCGAGGCGATCGCGCGCGAGTTGAACTACTCGGTGGACAAGAACGCCTCGTCGCTGCGGTCTCAGCGTTCGAACACGATCGCGCTGCTGTTCTTCGAGGAACAGTCGCCCGACGACTCCAAGATCAACCCGTTCTTCCTCGCCATGCTCGGCGCGATCACGCGCGAGTGCGCCAACCGGGGGCTGGACCTGCTCATCTCGTTCCAGAAGCTGGAGGATGACTGGCACGTGCGCTATCAGGACAGCCACCGCGCCGACGGCCTGATCCTGCTCGGCTACGGGGATTATACGCTTTACGAGAGCCGTCTGCGCCAACTGGTCGGGCAGGGCACGCACTTCGTGCGCTGGGGCAGCGTGGACGAGGTCAATATCGGGGCGACGGTCGGTTCCGACAATCTTGGTGCGGGGCGGCTGGCTGGGGAGCATCTGCTCGGCCTTGGCCGTCGGCGCATCGTCTTTCTCGGGCAGGCGGATGAGCATTATCCCGAGTTTGCCGATCGTTACCGGGGGCTGTGTGAGGCGCTCGGCGAGGCGGGAGTGACGGTGGACCCGCGCCTGCAACGCGACGTGGTGAACCTCGAGGACATGGGCCATGCGGCGATGCGCGAGGTGATCGACGAAGGGGTGATTTTCGACGCCGTCTTCGCGGCCAGTGACCTCATCGCCATCGGCGCCATGCGCGCGCTGGGCGAGGCGGGCCTGTCGATCCCCGGCGACGTGGCGGTGATGGGCTTCGACGACCTTCCCGCCGCCAGCATGACCAACCCGCCGCTGACCACGATGATGCAGGACCTCAGGCGCGCCGGAGAAATTCTGGTCGAGACGCTGGCCGACCAGATCGCGGACCGCGCGGCGCCCTCGCGCACGCTGCCGGCGCGTCTGGTGGTGCGGCGAAGCACGGCGGGGTAGCGTAGTTAGGCAGGTGCCTTGTCGAGGGGGCTTCGACAAGCTCAGCCTGAGCGGGAAGGAACGGGTGCCGGTTTCATCCGGATCAGCTTGGGCATGACCGGTTAGGCATTCGTATGCATGTTGTCGCATCCGGCGCATCGTGCAAGGCGGGCGGACTGCGCGGCGTCAAGTCCGCGAGCTTAGGGAAGGGACGCGATGACGGACATGGCTTCGGAGAAACCCCGGCAGGGCTGGGCGGGGCTGTGGAACATCAGCTTCGGGTTCTTCGGCATCCAGATCGGCTTCGCACTGCAGAACGCCAACATGAGCCGCGTCTTCCAGTCGCTGGGTTCGGGGATCGACGACCTTCCCGCGCTCTGGGTCGCGGCGCCGCTGACGGGCCTGCTGGTCCAGCCCATCGTCGGCCACATGTCCGACCGGACGTGGCTGGGCCGCCTCGGTCGCCGCCGTCCCTACTTCCTCGCGGGCGCCGTCCTGGCGACGATCGCGCTGCTGGCGATGCCGGAGAGCGCCGGGTCATCTTCGGGACTGCTGATGGCGGCGCTGCTGCTGTGGATGCTCGACGCCAGCCTCAACGTCTCGATGGAGCCCTTCCGCGCTTTCGTCGGCGATATGCTGCGCAAGGACCAGCACACGGCGGGCTATGCCGTGCAGACCGCCTTTATCGGCGCGGGCGCGGTGGTGGGGTCGCTGTTTCCTTATGCGCTGGAGCACTTGGGTGTCTCCAACGCGGCGGCCCTCGGCGAGATTCCCGATACGGTACGCTACAGCTTCTGGGCAGGGGGACTGGCGCTGCTGGCCGCCGTGCTCTGGACGGTGCTGACGACGCGCGAATACTCGCCCGAGGAGCAAGCGGCGTTTGGGGATGCGCAGGAGGCGGAGGGCGCCAGTGCTGCTGCACTCGCCGGGCGCCCGATCTGGAACGGGTTGCCGTGGATCGTCGCCGGTGCTGTCGTTGCGGCGCTCGTCAAGGCATGGGCTCTGGAGAAGGAAGTCTATCTCCTCGCCGCGCTCCTCGCAGGCTACGGCATCGCCGTCATGGCCGCTATCGGCCTTGCGCGCTCGGGCCGCAGCGCCTCGATGCTGGCGGGGATCGTCGGCGACTTCGCGGGAATGCCGCCGCTCATGAAGAAGCTCGCCTTCGTGCAGTTCTTCAGCTGGTCGGCGCTGTTCATCATGTGGATCAACACCACGCCGGTAGTGGCGCAGTACCACTTCGGATCGGCCGACCCCGCGAGTGCTGCCTATCAGGAAGCGGGCAACTGGGTCGGCGTGTTGTTCTCGGTCTACAACGGCGTGGCGGCTATCGCCGCGCTGGCGCTGCTGCCGATGCTTTCGGCCCGGCTGGGCAAGGCACGGACGCATGCGCTGTGCCTTGTTGCGGGAGCGCTGGGCTTTGCCGGGTTCCTGCTGCTGCGCGATCCCAAGGGCCTGATCGCGTGCGAGATCGGCATCGGCATCGCCTGGGCCTCGATCCTCGCGATGCCTTACGCCATTCTTGCGAGCAGCCTGCCGCAGTCCAAGCTCGGCATCTACATGGGCCTGTTCAACGTCTTCGTGGTGCTGCCGCAACTGCTGGTCGCGACGGTGATGGGCTCGATCATGAAGGCCTTCTTCCCCGGCGAGCCGATCTGGACGATGGCCTTCGCCGCGGGCACTCTGCTGGTCGCGGCGCTCGCCTCGCTGCGAATTGGTGCGGAGACATAATTGCGCGGGCTCTCGTAATATTCCGTCTTCGCGCTGCATCGATATTGCTCTAGGAGCGTTGCCAAAGATCAGGCAGCCAGAGGAGAGGAACCCATGCGCGCCACCCCCGATTTCGATTTCGCCCTTGGCGAAAGCGCGCAGATGATCCGCGAAAGCGTGTCGCGCTTCGCCGACGAGCGGATCGCCCCCATCGCCGCGAAAGTGGACGCCGAAGACTGGTTCCCCCGCGACCTCTGGCCCGAGATGGGCGCGCTCGGCCTCCATGGCCTGACGGTCGAGGAGGAGTGGGGCGGCATCGGCCTCGGCTATCTCGAACACGTCATCGCGGTGGAGGAGGTCAGCCGCGCATCGGCCTCGGTCGGGCTGTCCTACGGCGCGCATTCGAACTTGTGCGTCAACCAGATCCGCCGTTGGGGCACCGAGGAACAGAAGGCGAAGTATCTGCCGAAGCTGATCTCGGGCGAGCACGTCGGCAGCCTCGCCATGTCCGAGGTGGGCGCCGGGTCCGACGTCGTCGGCATGAACCTGCGCGCCGATGCGGTTACTGGAGGCTTCCGCCTCAACGGCACCAAGTTCTGGATCACCAACGGCACTTATGCCGATACCCTGGTCGTCTACGCCAAGACGGGCGAGGGCTCCAAAGGCATCACCGCCTTCCTGATCGAGAAGGGCATGCCGGGTTTCTCGATCGGCCAGAAGATCGACAAGATGGGCATGCGCGGTTCGCCCACGTGCGAGCTGGTGTTCGACGACTGTATGGTGCCTGAAGAGAACGTCATGGGGCCGCTGCACGGCGGCGTCGGCGTGCTGATGAGCGGGCTCGACTATGAGCGGGTGGTGCTGGCGGGCCTTCAACTTGGCATCATGCAGGCATGCCTCGACACCGTCATTCCCTACCTTCGCGAGCGCAGGCAGTTCGGCAAGCCGATCGGCGCGTTCCAGCTGATGCAGGCCAAGGTCGCGGACATGTACGTCGCGCTGCAGTCCGCGCGCGCCTACGTCTATGCCGTGGCGCGCGCCTGCGATGCCGGGCAGACCACGCGCTTCGACGCAGCGGGCGCGATCCTGCTGGCGAGCGAGAACGCCTTCCGCGTCTCGGGCGAGGCGGTGCAGGCACTGGGCGGCGCGGGCTATACCAAGGACTGGCCGGTCGAACGCTACCTGCGCGATGCCAAGTTGCTCGACATCGGCGCAGGCACGAACGAAATCCGCCGGATGCTCATCGGCCGCGAACTGATCGGCGCAGGCTGATTTATTCGGTTAGACTGCGGCGCACGTAGTCCTCGAAGCTCGCAGGTTCGCGGCCGAGCAGCCAGCGCAGCGCGCCGGGGTTGCCCCGGCCGCCACTGCGGGCCTGCCAGGCGTTGAGGCGCGTGACCGCATCGGCGACGTAAGCAAAGGCAGGGCCTGCCGCTTCCAGTCCGGCGACGAGCTGTGCGACGGGGAGTTCCCCAGCAGTCACCGATCGTCCGCTCACCGTGGTGACGAGGGCTGCGATCTCCGCCGTGCTCAGCGCCTCGTCGCTTGCCAGATCGTAAGTCGCGAGGGCATGGCCGTCCTCGCTCGCGACCTTGGCGACCACATCCGCCAGATCGGCCATGTCGAGATAGCCCTGCCGCGTCGTGAGCGCAAAGGGCAGGTCCAGCGCACCGGCTTCCAGCACGGCGGCGACATCGATGTTCTGCATGTAGGTCTGCGGGCGCAGCACCGTCCATTGGAGGCCGGATTCCGCGAGGTATGCCTCGACCGCCAGCTTGGCGGCATGACCGGGCACGCTGGTGACTTGCGCATGCAGCGCCGAGACGTAGATGAAGCGCGAGACGCCCGCCGCCACCGCCGCGTCGATCATCCCGGTGCCCATCGCCGCTTCGCGCGGGTGGAAGGCGGGGGCGTAGTGGATGACGACGTCGATGCCCTCGACCGCCCGCGCACGGTCGGCAGGGTTTTCGAGATCGCCGGTCAGGCAGGTGATGGAATGGGCGCGGCGCGTGCCGGTGTCGAGATTGCCGGGCACCGTCTCGATCGCGCGCGACACGGCGATGCTGCCTTCGAGCGGATCGACCACCAGTTCCACCGCGCGCTTCTTCTTGCCGCTGCCGGTATCGAGGTTGCCCGGGACAGTCTCGATACCGCGCGCCTTGGCGCTCCCGGTGTCGAGGTTGCCGGGAACGGTTTCGATGGCGCGTGCCCTGGCGCTTCCCGTATCGAGATTTCCCGGGACCGTCTCGATGGCGCGCTTCCTGCTGGTGCCGGTATCGAGGTTGCCGGGAACAGTCTCGATGGCGCGTGCCTTGGCGCTGCCGGTGTCGAGATTGCCGGGGACCGTTTCGATCGCGCGCGCAGGCTCCTGTGGATAGCGGCACAGGCCCCGGATATCGGCGTCGGGATCGCGGCCGCGCAGTGCGTCGATCACATGACTGCCTGTCCGGCCCGTCGGTCCCACCACCAGAATGCGCATTGATTCCCTCCGTTTTTCCGCGCGACGCCCATACGCGGACGCCCGGCGCGAGAGAACTGACAAGTCCCGTTACCAGACTTGCGGTGCGCTCAGGCCGCGTCAATCCCCGGACCGGCAACCGGCACGATCGTCTGCGCGAGCCGCTCCACTTCCGCGCGGTCGTGGCTGACGTAGAGGATCGGCAGGCGCAGTTCGTCGCGAATGCGCTCGATCAGGCGCAGGATATCCTCGCGCCGCGCCACGTCGACCGATGCGAGTGGCTCGTCCATGAGCAGGAATTCGGGCGCGGACAGCAGCGCGCGCCCGATCGCGACACGCTGGGCCTCGCCGCCGGACAGCGTCGCGGGCATGCGGTCGAGCAATCCGGCGATGCCGAGCAGGTCGAGCGTATGATCCCAGTCGAGCGTCGAGCCCTCCCGGCGGCCGAACTCGAGGTTGCGGCGGACCGAGCGGTGGGGGAACAGGCGCAGGTCCTGGAAAACGTATCCGCAGCGCCGCTTCTCGGGCTTGAGGTCGATGCGCGCGGCGCTGTCGAACAGCGTGGCTCCGGCGACCGCGATGCGCCCCTCTACCGGGCGCAGCAGGCCCGCGACGGCGTCGAGCAGGCTGGTCTTGCCCGCGCCGGAAGGACCGAACAGCGCGGTAAGGCCCGGTCCGGCGACGAAGGCATAGTCCATCCGCTGCGCGCCGCGCTTCAAAGTGAGGGCGATGTCAAACGACATGGCGGCCTCGTTCCTGCCCGCTGCGCCTGGCGAGCCATTCCGACAGCACCAATGCCGCTACCGACAACGCGACCGAAAGCCCCGCCAGACGCGCCACCTGCAGGTCGGAGCCGGGCACTTGCAGCGCGCTGTATATCGCCAGCGGCAGGGTCTGCGTCTCGCCGGGAATGTTGGAGGCGAACGTGATCGTCGCCCCGAATTCGCCGACCGAGCGCGCGAAGCCGAGAACCAGCGCGGCCAGCACGCCATTGGCGCTGAGCGGCAGGGTGACGGTCATGAAGGTGCGCCACGGCCCCGCGCCAAGCGTGCGCGCGGCGCTTTCCAGTCGGCGGTCGACCGCTTCCAGAGAAAGGCGCATCGCGCGCACCATCAGCGGCAGGGCCATCACGGCGGCGGCCAGCGCCGCGCCGGTCCAGCGGAACAGGAAGGTCAGGCCGAGCGTGCGCTCTAGGAAGCCGCCGAGCAGGGCGTTCGGGCTGAAGGCCAGCAGCAGCAGCCAGCCGGTCACGACAGGAGGCAGCACCAGCGGCAGGTGGACCATCGCATCGACCAGCACCTTGCCCGGAAAGCGCCAGCGCGCCAGCACCCAGGCGAGCGCGAAGGACACCGGCAGCGCCGCCGCTATGGCGACACCGCCGACCTTGAGCGAGAGAACCAGTATCTCCCATTCGGCCGATGAAAGCGGGGTCAATGGGCCTTACTTCGTCCCGAAGCCGAAGCGGCGGAACAGCGCCTTGCCCTCGGCCGAGATCAGGTAGCGGCGGAATCCCTCGCCTTCCGGGTTGCGGGAGGAGGACAGGGTGGCGACCGGGTAGCTGATCGGGTCGTGGCTGGCGGGCGGAAAGGTGCCGACCACGCGCACGCCGGGATCGGCGCGGGCGTCCGTCGCGTAGACGATGCCGAGCGGCGCGGTGCCCCGGCTCACCAGAGCGAGCGCGCCGCGCACGCTGTCGCCGGGCGCAAGGCGGTCCTGAACCGAGGGCCACACGCCCAGCCGGGTCAGCGCCTGCTTGCCGTAGATGCCCGCCGGAACACCCGCAGGGTCGGCGATCGCCAGCCGCCCGTTGCCGAGCGCCTTGGCCAGCGGCATGCCGCGCCCGATCCGCAGGCGGATAGTGCTGGCGCGCGGGGCGATCAGCACGAGGTCGTTGCGCAGGAATGAGACGCGCGTGCCCTTGCGCACCAGTCCTTTGCCCTGCACGTCGTCCATCCACGGCTCGTCGGCCGAGACGAACAGATCCGCCGGAGCGCCCGAGGCGATCTGGCGGGCAAGCGCGGAGGACGCGGCGAACGAGATGCGCGGGCGCGGATGCCCCTTGCGCGCCCAGGCGTCGGCGGCGGCGTTCATCGATTCCTGCAGGCTTGCCGCAGCGAGCACCAGCGGCGGCTGCCCGCCCGGAGCCGCGCTCACGGGAGCGGCGGCTCCGTACAGGACGGCCAGGGCCGCCAGCAGCAGGGCCACGAACTTGCGCATCATAAATCTCCGGGAAGGCATATTGTATCCGACAGTATATCGCGCGTGGTCGATTGCAAGCCGGGCGCCCCTTACGAGCGGCGTGCCGTTCAATCCTTCTGCGAGGCGCGCGGTTCAGGCAGCAGGCGGGCGGCGAGCGCGTCGTAGTCGGTGCCGCGCGCAGCGTGCGCGATACCGTCCTGCAGGGCGCGGTAGTGCGTGAGCACCGCCTCGCCGAGTTCGGTCAGCCGTGCGCCGCTGGTCGCCGCGCGTCCGGGGGCGGTCTGGACCAGCGGGGCATCCCAGCAGCGGTTCATGGCATCGACCAGCAGCCAGGCCCGGCGGTAGCTCATCGCCATCGCGCGCCCGGCGGCGGAGATCGATCCGTGTTCGCGGATTGCATCGAGAAGGTCGGCCTTGCCCGGTCCCATCGCGATCTCGTCGCCGGAATGGATCTGGATCTTGATCTTCAGGCGCGGGTGAGCGGTCATGGCCCCGTTCCTAGGCCGCGCTTGCGTCGGCAGCAAGATGGCGGAGAGCTTAACCGCCGATGATCCGTCGCGCCGCCCGAATCACCTCGGCGCGGCGGCGGAACAGCCGGACGGAAAACCGGCGCAGGGACGACGGCCGCGTCGTCGTTCTCCGTGCGGTCCGCGAGATTCGCCGCAGCCGCGTTCTGTTGCTGCTGCCCTGCGGCGAAACCGGTATCCCGGACTTGCGCAACGATTGCAGTTGGACCGCATTTCCGGGGCTTGCGATCGTTTTGCACCGCAATAATGCCCTCCACCTTCTTAGTGCGGATATTTCACCAATCGGTACGAAAATTACCTTCGTTATAAGTATAATATCGCTGCCGCATTGGGGATTAAAATGATGTGAGGCATTCGGGATATTCTGGAACAAAGCGACGGATTCTGGTAGAACTTGTCCCAGCAAAGAAATCGGAGTGACGTCAACAGGCGCACCCTTTCGGGATTGATCCGGGCGGCCATGGCGCGGGAACCACGCGTGACAACCGCCTCGACCATTTGAGGATGCGTTATGAAGGTCGCTGACGACAATATTCTCCGTTTCGAACGTATCCCTGATAGCGGACGCGATTTCTCCACGCGCCTGTCGGCGGGCATGGTCTACGCCGCAGAGCGCATGGACCGTGGCGAGGAGCATGACGGGCGCGGCCTGACGATCGCGATCCTGCTTTGCATGGCCTGCTGGGCCGCGCTTGGGTACTTCCTTCTGGCCTGACCGTTCGTGCCGCGTCCGATGGCGCGGCTCCGGACTGCTTTACCTACCGCCGCAGGCTCACGTCCGCGTCCGAGGTCATCTGCGCAGCACGCGCCTTGTGCATGTCGGCAAGCGGTGATCGTCGCCCCGGCGTTCCTGAAAAGCCTGTCCCGATCGTGTGAGAAGAGATACTGAACACGGCTATTGTTCGGCAATGGCTGGAGGCTCGGTGGGTCGCTTGAACGATCGTATCCTGCTCCTTGAAGGGGTGCACAATTTCCGCGATGCGGGCGGCTATGCGGTTGCTGCGGGCGGGAAGATGAAGTGCGCGGTGGTGTGGCGATCCGGCCAGCATCACGGTGCAACCGATACAGACCTCGAGCATATCGCCGCGCTTGGGCTCACGAGCGTCTTCGACTTGCGGACGTCCAGGGAACGGAGTGTGCATCCCTGCCGCCGCCCCCAGACATTTGCCGCGAGAGTGTTCTTCGCGAAAGATCCGGACTTGCGCCACGCCCCGCATCTGGCCGCGGCGCAGACGACCCGGCAGCGTACCGCGCAGTCCACGCGCGAGAGCCTGACGCGCAATTACGGGGGCATCTGCTTCCGGCCGGAACTGCAGGCGATGATACGGGACTGGTTCGACGAACTGGCGCGGGGGCGGGGACCCAGCCTGGTCAATTGCATGGCGGGCAAGGATCGCACCGGGATTGCGGTCGCGATGCTGCACGCTGCGCTGGGTATCCACCGCGATGACATCATGGCGGACTATCTGCTCACCAACAGTGCCGGAAACGTCAAGGCACGCATCGCCTCGGGTGCGGAGGCGATCCGGGCGATCACCGGCCAACTCGACGATGCCGTGCTGCAGGTGCTGATGGGCGTCGAGCCCGACTATCTGGAAGCCGCGTGGCAAGCGGTCGAGGAACGATACGGCACGTTCGATGCCTATCTGGAACAGGCGCTGGGCGTGGATGCCGTAAAGCGGGAACGAATGCTTGCGGCTCTTGTTGAGACTTGACATTGGTAACCAAATGGGTTATATGCCCCAGCATCCGGAGCGGCGAATGATCACGTCGCTCCGGTGTGTCGGGTCGGCGTCGTGGGCCGGGATGCGGTTTCAGCCGCGATCGCGCAAACCACGCGTCCAT